>LM997412.1:1200000-1500000 GCA_000952975.1 Peptoniphilus sp. ING2-D1G
AATTTTTTTGCCATCATAGACAATACAATGTTTAACTCTTCATTATCGGACAAAGCAAGAAATACGTCACTTTTATCTATTTCGTTAAATTTAAAAAATTCCGCTCCCTTTAGTTTTGAATTCAGTACAAAAACCTCCGGGAAGTTTTTTCTAAATTTGTTGCATTTATCATTATCTCTACCAACTATGGTCAAATCTTCATCTTTAAGCGTCTGTGCAAGTTGTGCGCTTATTTCATTAATTCCCAATATGGTTATTTTTTTCTTTGCCTTTTCTTCGACTATTTTAAAATGTTTCATTTTAAAGGCCATTATGTCCTTTGAAAGACCCATCAAATAAAGATAGTCATTTTCTCTTAATACGAATTCTCCATCGGGTATGATTATATCCAATCCCCTTAAAACTCCCACTACAAGTATGGTGTATAGAGAACCTATATCTTTTATTTTCTTATTTTCAAAATCAGGATCCAAATTTACGCTGTGTCCGACAACCTCTATCTTTCCCCTTCCAAATTTATCCGATTGATAACTTATGTCGCTTTTTATTATTTCTTCAATGGAAGATACTATTTCAAAATCAGGATTTACAATTTTGTCGATTCCCAAATAATCTCTTAAATATTGTATTTGTTCCATGGATTCAGCTTGGTTTATTCTGCATATGGTGAATTTTGCTCCCATTTTTTTTGCAAGTGTGCTTGAAAGAATGTTGGTCTTGTCGGAGTTCGTCGCAGAAACTACATAGTCGTAGGATTCTATTTTAAGTTCATTGAACAGCGCTTTATCTATCGATTTATTTTGTAATACTTTTACATTTTTCGACTCATCTATTTCTGAAAGAGCTGAGGCATTCCTGTCCATTATCACTATTGAATTATCGCTTAAACTCATAGCTTTTAAAACTTTTTTGCCTACTTTTCCGGCTCCTAAAATTAAAATTTTCATAATTTCTCCTTTAATCAGCCACCGGGTTCTTTTTCTTTGTGAAGATGCTGAAGAGCGCAATAAGCGTGAAAAATTCCAGTCTTCCCAGAAGCATTAATACACAAAACACCAATTTATAAAAGGGAGCGAAGAAGAGAAAGTTTCTTGTTGGCCCCGTCGCTCCAAAAGCAGGTCCTACATTTGATAGCATAGTCAAAGCTGAAGATATTGAGCTTAAAAAATCTATTCCGCTCAAACTTATAATAGTTGCAGCAATTAAAGCTATTATCATATATACAGCTGTAAAGGCATATATTCCCGATATGATCTCTTCGCTTAACACTCTTCCATTTACTCTTATGGGTATTACTGCATGAGGATGAAGAATTCTTTTAACTTCCCTTTTTACCAGTTTAAATACCACCACTACTCTTATAACTTTCATTCCTCCGGCTGTAGATCCGGCACTTGAGCCTATAATCATAAGTAAAAACAATATATATTTTGAAAATGAGGGCCAAAGGTCATAGTCTGCCGTTACAAATCCCGATGTTGAAGATACGGAAGTTACCGTGAAAAAAGAATCTAATATTGATTTTCCCACTCCTCCATAGTTGTTTATGTATAAATCCACCGCTATTAAAGTAACTGCGCCAAATATTATTGCATAGTAAGCTCTGAATTCTTCATCCTTTAATATGTTTTTAATTTTTCCCTTGTATAAATAATTGTGAAGTGTAAAATTCGTTCCACAAATAATCATGAAAATGCCTATGACTATGGGTATATAAGGTCCATAGGAAGAATAATGTCCTATGGATTTTGCCTTTGATGAAAATCCTCCTGTTCCCACTATCCCAAAGGTGTGAACAATTGCATCAAAGGGCGTCATTTTTCCGATTAATAACAGCAAAAATAAAACTATAGTTATAACAATGTATATTTTATATAATTTTTTTGCAGTATCTGTCATCTTCGGTTCAATTTTTCCTGCCACGGGTCCGGGACTTTCAGCTTTAAAAATCTGATAGGCTCCTGTTCCTATTTTAGGTAGAAGTATTAAAGTAAACACCAATATTCCCATTCCTCCTATCCAGTGAGTCATGCTTCTCCAGAGTATAATGGAATCGGGAAGGATTTCAGGATTTACTACTACGGTGGCTCCTGTAGTAGTAAATCCCGACACTATCTCAAAAAGGCAATCTATGTATGTAGGAAGCGAATTCGAAAAATAAAGAGGAAGAGCTCCGAATAAAGATGCTGCAATCCAAGCTGTAGATACCGTTAACAATCCGTCTCCAGGGGTAATTCTCAAGCTTTTGGTGTCAAAAAATTTTGTGGCGACGGCAAGCAAAACTAAAATTATTATTGTAATTAAAAAGGATGAGGTGGCTCCATCCTTTATAGCAATGCTTAAAATAAGAGGAGGTAACATAAACAAAGCTTCTACTGCAAATATTATTCCTAAAATTTTAAATATTATCGCGTAATTCACTGAAGAATCCACCTCTTTTATTTTTTGAGTAAAAATATTTTTTTAAGGTATTTATATTTTCATGTCTGGAGAATACTATTATTCTGTCTCCCGCTTTTAATTTGCTTTCCCCGTTGGGAATGATTACCCTGTTGTTTCTCACAATTGAAGTTATGAGTATTTCCCCCGGCAATGCAAGATCCTTTATGGGTTTACTTAGCACTTCCAAATCGTTAGTCAAAAGTATCTCTGTGAACTCCGTTTCACCATCAAGCATTAAACTCACATTTAATGCTCCTTGACCCCTTACGAATTTAAGAATTGCCGATGCTGTTATTACAGATGTATTAAATGCGGCATCTATTCCCAATCTATCTATTATACTTACATAATTTGATCTTGAGATCTTAGCGACGGATTTGTATACCCCAAGTTGCTTTACAGTAAGAGCCATGAGCAAATTTGCCTCATCTATGCCCGTTGCAGACACAAAGGCATCATAGGATTCTATCATTTCTCCATTTAATATGTTAAAATCCGTTCCATCTGCATTTATTATGATCGCTTCCGGAAGTTTTTCAGCTAATTGTGTACACCTTTCAGCGTTAATTTCTATTATGGTCACATCTATGCCATCCATTTGAAGCATTTGAGCAAGATATAGGCCGAATTTTCCTGCACCTAAGATCATAACTTTCTTCACAGACTTGTGCTTATTTATTCCTGAGTGTAACTTGTCAAAATTTTCAATATCATCTCTTGCTCCGACTATGAGTATGGAGTCATTTTCTTTTAAACAAGTTGCGCCATTGGGAATTATGGTCTTTCCTTCTCTTGTCACAGCAGTTACAAGCAAATTTCTAAATCCCGTCAAATCCATGAGTCTCTTTTCTACAAACTCCGGATCTGAACCTATATGAAAATCCACAAGCTTTATTTTTCCATTGGCAAATTCATCACTTACAAGCAAATATTTCTTTAAAAGATATTTTTCTGTAGCTAAGGCTGTTGCATATTCCGGATTTATTACTTCATCTATCCCCAATTCTTTCATGATAAACCTGATTTGGTTGTGATATTCGGGGTTTCTTACTCGTGCTATTACCCTGTCTACCCCTAATCTTTTAGATAGGGTGGAAATTAAAACATTTGCTTCATCAGATGTTGTAGTTGCAATTAAAAGATTGTAGGTTGACAGATCAAGCTCTTCTAAAATTTCAAAGTCCAGGGCATTTGCATTTACCGTTAAGACGTCCAAGGAGTTATTTACATTTTCAATGACATTTTCATCATTATCCACTATTGTTACATCGCAATTTTCTAAAACTAAAGCCCTTGCAAGCTTAAATCCGAGCTTGCCTGCTCCTGCTATTAAAACTTTCATTATTTCTCCTAATCAAAACTTCTATCAATGGTTATTATGCTGTTTTTGTTTAATCTGCTTTTTATTTTTTCACTTATTTCATCTTTTATAGTTTGTACACTGCTTTTTTTATCTATTAATTTATCATCAACTATTACATCCACTCTTACTGTATTATCAAATATATGGATATCATGGAAAGAAAGAAGTTTTGGATCTTCCTCGATTATATCCTTCATCACATTTACAACATCCTTTTCCGCACCATTGTATAGTCCTATAGGATCTACGTGAATAGATACATCAATATCATATTCTTTCTTTATGTCCATTTCAATAGTGTTAATCAAACTGTGTGCATCTACCAAACTCATGTTGTACGGAATTTCAACATCAAGAGTTATATATTTTTTTGAAGGTCCGAAATTAACCACAAGCATATCGTGAACTCCCAAAATATTATCATAATTCACTATTTTATTTTCAATTTCTGCAATCAGTTCCGTAGGCACTTCTCCTATGAGTTCGCTGAAGGTTTCAGAAATCAATTCATATCCGGAATAAAGTATGAATAAACTAACAAGTACTCCTACATATCCATCTATGTGAATTTTCGTAACTTGATAAAATATTATTGTTATTACTACCACGCTTGTTACAAATACATCTGCAAGCGAATCCTTAGATTGTGCCTTTATGGGCATTGAATCTATTTTTTTTGATATTTTGTCATAGAAAAAACTCATATACAGCTTAACTAATACCGATATGACCATTATAAACACAGTGAGAAAATCAAATTTAATAGCTACAGGATTTATTATTCTGTCAATGGAAACTTTTATAAATTGAAATCCTGTTACAAATATGAATGCCGCTACTAAAAGTGCAGAGATATACTCTATTCTTCCATGACCATAGGGATGTTCCTTATCAGGTGGTAAGTCGGAGAGTTTCGCCCCAAGTAATGTGATTATTGAAGATAATGAATCCACCAGGTTATTTATAGCATCGGCAAGTATGGAAACCGAACTTGTCGTAAAAAAAAGTATAACTTTAAACAAAACAAGCAATAAATTTAATAGTAAACCATATATCGAAGTGAACATCGATATTTTTATTCTGTCCTCTTTGTCTGTATTATAGTTTCCCCACTTTAAGATTAAATTTTCTACCATTTTACCCCTCACAAATTATTATTTTAAAGAATATCTGAACAATCATTATATCATTATGAAGCTCTTTGTAAAACTTATTTACTTATTTATTGAAAGATTTTTAAAGGTAATGTACAATGAGTTAAGGTGATATCAATGAACAAATGGACCATATATTGTGATTATACAATACTTGATGATTATAAATACAAACTAATTAAAGATGATACTTCTCTTTTTGCAGAAGTTGATTTCTATTCACCTATAAAAAGTTTTTTTAGGGGAAATAAGATATATCGTTCAAAAATTTCTATTAAGAATGAAACGGGCGATACCTTAGTCAAAATATACAAACACCATCCCACTCCCATAAAGGATGTATTATATACCGTAGTTATCGACGATTATTCCTACACGATCAGAGAGGGCCGCAACTTTAAAATACCGGATCTTTACCTCAGAACGAACACCGGCAGATTTAACATCTGGGGCAAAGTAAATTCAAAGGAATTCGATATTATATATAAAAATAACAGCATTGCAAAAATCGAAGGACATTTTGAAAACAAAACTAAAGATTATGACCTGCTCTTTGAAGATGAATATGCTGAATTTGAAAATCTCTTTTTAAGCGTAGTATTGATACTTGATAATATGTACCATTACTATTAGGAGGAAATCACATGTTTTCTAAATTTTCTAAACTTTTGTCGACGATTCTCATACTTCTTTCCTTAACGGCCTGTTTCATAGCAGAAACCAAGACAATATATGATTACAGAAATAAATATATCGGAGATAATTCAAAGACAATAAACGTCGTCTCTCAACTGAATTTTGATGAATCTTTAAATTATGATCATATGGCTATTGAATATGCGGGGGATCTGAATATACTTGAGCTTTACTTCACTTCCGACACAAGTCAAATCAACGCTGATCTTGAGCTTAACCTCTTTAAAAACAGCTCAATTCTATATGCTCTTATCGAAAATTTGGATCAAGTTGATATTTATATAAATTCTGAAGTGTGCTACAGCACAAGCAAAGAGGAAGTTGAAAATTCAGGGATTTTTTTAAAAAATTTCAACGAATATTTTAACAGCGAAGAATATTTTTATGAGTTTGAAAATGAACTCAAAGAAATTGACAGGGAAGATTTGAATAAATTATAAAAAATCTTACACCAACTTATAGGAGCAAGCCCATGATGGATTACTTAAATAACAATAAAACCGGTTATAAAAAACTGCTGAGCATTTTATTAATTGCCATAGCCTTTTACTATCTATTGTTTTATATAGATAGCGTATCTGAATTTTTCGGTCGCCTAATCAATATTATCTCTCCTTTTTTAATTGGAGGAGCAATGGCTTTTATACTTAAAATACCGATGAATTTCTTTGAAAGAAAAGTTTTTAAAAAATTGGATAACACTAAATTTCAATCCCTTAAAAGACCCCTCTCCATAATGCTGTCTCTTTTTATTGCAATAATGATAGTTGTTTTTCTCGGTGCTTTAGTAATTCCGCAACTCATTGAATCCTTCATATCCCTGCAAAAACAGCTCCCTATTTTCGCAGAAGAATTAATAAAACTTTTAAACAACATCTCCTTTTTAGAAAAGTATGCAAGAGAACTGGAAGTGTTTTATAAAGATTTTTCCTGGAATATGTTTTTTAAAAGCATAGAAGATTTCATATTCACGGAAAATTCTAAAGTTTTATCTACAGGCTTTAACTTCACTACCTACTTGGCGAGTGGGATTACAAATTTCTTTCTTTCCATATTTTTTTCAATCTACATATTGATAGACAAGGAAAGACTCGAAAGACAATCCAAAAAATTATTAAGAGCTTTGTTGAAAAAGGAAAAATCTAATTACATTATTTATGTAGCTTCAATTATCCATGATTATTTCTACGCCTTTATCAACGGCCAGTTGATAGATGCGGTTATAATAGGTGTGATGACCTTTGTGGGAATGACAATAATGGGAATCCCTTACAAAGGAATGATTGCGGTTTTAGTTGCTTTCTTCGATTTAATTCCTATAATCGGACCGATTATAGGAACCGCCATAGGAATTGTGTTCATACTGATTGAATCTCCTACAAAGGCTTTGGTTTTTTTAATAATGATGGTGATTTTCCAACAAATACAAGGAAATTTTATATATCCGAAAATCATGGGAAACAGCTTAAAGCTTCCATCTATGTGGACACTCTTCGGCACAATGGTCGGAGGTTCCCTTATGGGAATTGTGGGAATGTGGTTGTTCATTCCTTTATTTGCCGTAATATACAGATTGATTTCTGAATATACAAATAATAAATTAAAAAGTCAGTCGTAAGCAAAAGTTAGTTTTATAGGAGGACAATATGATTAAGAGGATAGTTAAGTTTTATTTCACCGGTACCGATACTACAAAAAAAGTAGTGGACGAATTTGTAAATACTCTTGCAAAGGAATTAAATATCAATGAAATTTATGATTTCAATTACACTTTGCCCAAATCAAGAGAAAACTCTCCCACATTTGAGGAAGGTGATCTTGTGGTATCGGGTGTCCCCACCATTGCCGGACGTGTACCCAACCTGCTTTTACCCTATTTAAACACCATTGAAGGAAAAGGTGCTTTGGGAGTTGCAATATCTTTGTATGGAAACAGAAATTTCGATGATTGTCTTGTAGAGCAAAGAGATTTGTTGAAAAAAGGCGGAATAAACGTAATTGCTGCAGGAGCATTCATAGGTGAGCACTCCTTCTCGACAATACTTGGAGCCAATAGACCTGATGATGCGGATTTGAAAATAGTGGAAGAATTTGCAAAGAAAGTGGCTGAAAAAATTGTCCGTGAAGATTTTTCAGAACCTGAAGTAAAGGGAGAAGTTCCCTACAGACCTTACTACACTCCAAGAGATAGAAAGGGCAATCTGATAAACTTCGTAAAAATCAAACCCGAAACAGATAATGATTTATGCATTGATTGCAAAGTATGTGCAGAGGCTTGTCCTTTAGGATCCATCGATTACGAATATACATCCAACATCATAGGCAAGTGCATGAAGTGCTGTGCATGTATCAAAAAATGTCCTACAGGTGCCAAATACTTTGCAGATGAGGGATATAATTTCCACAGACTTGAACTTGAAATACAATACGCAGATGACAGATGCGAACCTGAATATTTTCTATGAAAATAAAGGTGAGAGGGCAAAAGCCTTCTCACCTTTGTTAATTTCAAATTTTATAACTACATTCTTTATTAAAAAGCCTGCTAATCATTGATTCCTTAAAGTTTCTATAATAATCAAAAAACTATCCGTAACATTTTTTACTGAATCGTTGTATATAAAAATATTATCTGAAATATTTTCTTTTTTTAGTGTTCTTGTGGATTCAACTACTAAATTATAATCTTCAATCTGCTTTCCAAAAAGATTCAAAAACTCCAGGTACATATTCTTGATACTTTCATTATTAGACAAATAAGTACATTTAGAAACACAGGAATAGTAGTTATAGTAGCTGTTAAGGGATCTCTGCAGAGATAAAATTTCGTTGTTGCTTGAGCCCTTCTCCATTAAATCGGATATTATGTTCATCTGAGCTCTGTAGAGATTTAAATAAGATTTTGAAAATGCATCGATGAATTCTTCCTTTTCCACTAAATCTCCGTACTCAGGTGCTTTCAAATAGTCATTTCCACTGGAGGAGTATTCCACCTTGGTGTTTATAACTACGGAATTCTCGGAAGGATTGTATGTAATTCCAAAATCAAAAATAGAAGCTATATCTCTTATTCGGTAGTAATTATATCCTGAAATATTAATCCCCGAAATCAATATTTCCTTGTCCTCTATGTATAGCTTGGCCTTTGTAGGCTCGGCAATCGCTTTTTTTGCATAAATCGATTGAGAATTGTCTTCATAATTTTTATTTCGCAAAAGCGTGATACTATTTTTATTTTCATCGAAAAATATATCAAATTTTTTATCTGTATTTTTTAAGCTCTTGGCAATATCCTTAATTCTAAAATAATTGTATCCGTCAATGTTGTAGGAATAGTATAATTTGCTTTCATCGTTTAATTTTATTTTAGTGTTGTTAAGGTTAACTTCCATCCCGGCTCCATAGGATTTATCGGCAATAAATATAACAAGTAGAAAAGCCAAAAAAATTTTTCTCATTTAATTCTCCTTGCACTTATATTTGTAAATACCTCTACTAAATTTTATGATATCACAAAATAAATTATAAATAAACTTTTACCGCTTTTCTTCAATGTGGATATTGAACACTCAATACAATATAATATAATGGAATTGATATAGATGTTAGGGTGATGAAATTAATCTAAGGTGTATAAAAGGTGGTATTATGCAAAAAACAAAGAAGAAGAAGGTATTTATGTATATTATATTGATATTTATATTGTTGGTTGTTCCTTTCATATTCAGTCTTTTTACAGAAAATCCGGAAGGGACATCCATAGAGGGAAAATATTTTAACCCCAATAAATTTGAATTCCTGACTGATTTAAGCTATAAAAAAGATGGCGAAACCATAAGAGAGCACGAAATTTTTGAGAAGGAAATTCAATTGATAAATGATGCACAGGAATTTTTAATAATAGACTGCTTTTTGTACAATGATGAATACAACAAAGGAGATATCACATACCCGGAACAAGTCAAAGAGATGACCGACGCGATGATAGCTAAAAAAGCTTCAACGGATATCCCCATAGTGTTCATAACAGACCCCTTGAACAATTTTTACGGAGCCTACACACAAGAGCATATACAAAGGTTGATAGATGGCGGTATAGACGTCATAGTCACCGACCACGACAAAATGAAGGATTCCAATCCTCTTTTTTCAGGATTGTACAGATTTTACATTAAACGATTTGGCGTGTCCCAAAATGGGTTTATTCCGAACTTCTTTGAGAAAGGCGGCCCTAAGGTCAGCATAAGTTCTATATTGAAACTCATAAATTTCAAAGGCAATCACAGAAAAGTGTATATAAATGAAAATGAAGCCATTATTTCTTCTTCAAATCCCCACGACCCCAGTGCCTTTCACTCAAATGTAGCCGTTAAATTCAGCGGCACAGGAATAAATGATTTAATAGAAAGCGAAAAAGCTGTAGTTGAATTTTCAGGTGGAACCTTCCCCGATGTGGAATATGTTGAAAATATAAGTTTTAGAGATAAAAGCATATCCATGAGAGTATTAACGGAAAAGGCCATATTTAATGCATTGAGAGGTAACATAACTGAGGCTGATGAAGGAGATAAAATAAATATTGCAATGTTTTATCTTTCCGATTCAAGAATCTTGAATTTGCTGTCAAAGATGTCACAAAAAGGCGTTGAAATAAATATAATAGCCGACCCCAATAAAGATGCCTTCGGAATTGAAAAAAACGGAAGCCCCAACAGATCCGCCCTAAGCGAATTAAGCGATAAAAATGAAAACATAAATGTAAGGTGGTACAACACTCACGGGGAACAATTCCACACAAAAATGGCGACCTTTTTCTACAATGAATCAAATGAAACTAAAGTAATATTAGGCAGCGCAAACTTTACTCGCAGAAACCTAATGGGATACAACTTGGAAACAGATGTTGAAATTGTAGTTTCAAAGGATCACGAACTTTCAAAAGAGCTTGAAGAATATTTTAGCAGAATTTGGAATAATGAAGCCGGAGAATATACTCTCCCTCTAAGCAGTTACTATGAAAACAGAAAATTCATGGAATTGCTCTGGAAATTCCAAGAGTTTACCGGTCTGTGTACTTGGTAATAAAAAATTCATAACAATATATCTTTAATATAAGTAATGCCATTTATTTGCTTAAAATTAAGATAAATTTTTAATTATACCGATGAATTGGTGTTATAAGTTATGTTTTATTGTTATTATATACTTAATTAATTAAAATATTTTCAATTTATTACACATTTTTTATTAAATTAATGTATAATAGTTAGAAATAATTTGGGAAGGAGATAACATTGGATAATATCAGAAAAATAAAGAAAGTACTTGTAGCAAATCGTGGCGAAATTGCGATACGTATTTTTAGAGCATGTCGAGAACTGGGAATAAGAAGTGTCGCTATTTATTCCGCCGAAGATTCTCTTGCTATGTTTAGAACAAAAGCCGATGAATCCTATTTGATAGGAAAGGGAAAATCTCCCTTGGACGCCTATCTCGGCATGGACGAAATAATCACCCTTGCTCTTGAAAAACAGGTGGATGCAATTCATCCGGGATACGGATTTTTAGCTGAAAACTCCGAATTTGCAAGAAAATGTGAAGAAGCCGGAATAATATTTATAGGACCTCAACACGAAGTAATGGCAAAATTAGGAGATAAAATAGAATCAAAACTGGTAGCTCATGAAGCCGGAGTTAGAACCATCCCCGGTATAGACAGACCCATCAGATCTGATAAGCAGGCAATTGAATTTGCAAAGGAAGCAGGATATCCCATAATGCTTAAAGCTGCTGCCGGCGGTGGTGGAAGAGGTATGAGAATAGTAAGAAATGAAGAGGAACTTCTCGAAAAATTCCACTCTGCAAAAAATGAGGCTTCAAAGGCCTTCGGAAACGATGCGATTTTTGTTGAAAAGTATTTGGAAAAACCTAAACACATAGAGGTTCAAATACTCGGAGATGCCTACGGAAATATAGTTCACCTTTATGAAAGAGATTGCTCTATACAAAGACGACATCAAAAATTAATTGAATTCACTCCTGCCTTTTCAGTACCTGAAAATGTAAAACAGGAGATTTTTGAAGACGCGCTTAAAATTGCACACTCACTTAATTACAGATCTGCAGGAACAGTTGAATTCTTAGTTGATAAGGACTTTAATCACTACTTCATTGAAGTAAATGCAAGAATTCAAGTTGAACACACCGTTACAGAAATGGTAACAGGCATAGATTTAATTCAATCGATGATAAGAATCGCTGAAGGTTATAAACTTTCCGATGACGAAATCGGTATTGCCTCTCAGGAATCAATTACATCAAACGGATTTTCAATCCAATGTCGTATAACAACAGAAGATCCTCTCAACAACTTTGCCCCAGACACAGGCAGAATTACAAAATACTATTCAAGCTCAGGTTTCGGAGTAAGACTGGACGGAGGAAATGCCTTCGCAGGCTCAGTCATCACACCCTACTACGACAGTTTGTTGGTAAAAATAATATCCTATGCAAGAAATTGGCAAGATACTATCAATAAAGCAATAAGATCAGTAAGAGAAATAAAGGTTTCAGGTGTAAAAACAAATGCGGGTTTTGTACTCAACGTGCTTAACTCCAAAACCTTCAGAGATGGCAATTGTGATACCGGATTTATAGAAGAACATCCCGAGCTGTTCCAAATAGTTACAAAACCCGATGCGGAACTTAGACTTATGAATTACATCGGAGAAATAGTAGTAAATGACCCCAATAAAAAAGATAAAATTTACGACAACGCAGTAGTTCCACCTCTAAAAAAAGATCTTACAGGCTTCAAGGGAACAAAAGACCTATTCGATGAAATGGGAGCTGATAAATTCTGTCAATGGATTTTAGACCAAAAAAGACTTTTAATAACTGACACCACCATGAGAGATGCCCATCAATCCCTAATGGCAACCAGACTTAGAACTTTGGACATGGAAAAAATCGCAGCCGCTACCAATGAATACATGAAGGAACTATTTTCACTTGAAATGTGGGGCGGAGCAACCTATGATGTAGCCTACAGATTTTTGCACGAAGACCCGTGGGAAAGATTAAGAATCATAAGAGAAAAAGTTCCCAACATATTGATGCAAATGCTCCTGCGTGGAAATAATACCGTAGGATACACAAATTATCCGGATAATGTAGTTAAAAGATTTATTAAAAACTCTGCAAAAAACGGCGTGGATTTGTTCAGAATTTTCGATTCATTAAACTGGATGGAAAACATGAGACTGTCCATTGACGAGGTATTAAATAACGGTAAAATTGCTGAAGGAACGATGTGTTACACAGGCGACATTCTAAATGAATCCAGGGATAAATACAACTTGAAATACTATGTCGATCTTGCAAAAGAACTTGAAAAAGCTGGATGTCATATACTTGGAATCAAGGACATGTCAGGACTGTTAAAGCCCTATGCCGCAAGAAAATTGATAAAAGCACTTAAAAACGAAGTATCCATACCTATTCATCTGCACACTCATGACACCACAGGAAATGGAGTAGCGGCAGTATTAATGGCGGCAGAAGCCGGAGTGGACATTGCCGATGTAGCCATCAATTCCATGAGCGGACTTACATCTCAACCCGCTCTTAACTCCGTAGTGGCAGCTCTGCAACACACCGATAGAGATACACTTCTCGATTTGGATAAAATCGAAGAAATAAATAAATACTGGTTGAAAGTAAGACCAATTTACGAAAACTTTGAATCAGATTTGAAATCAGGAACCACTGAAATTTACAAATATGAAATCCCCGGCGGACAATACTCGAACCTAAAACCGCAAGTTGAAAGCTTCGGATTAGGATATAAATTCAAAGAAGTAATGGAAATGTATAAAAGCGTAAACGACATGGTCGGAGATATAGTAAAAGTTACACCTTCCTCCAAATTCGTAGGCGATTTGGCAATATTCATGGTTCAAAATAATTTGACCCCTGAAAACATATTGGAAAAGGGAGCAAATCTGGATTTCCCCGATTCATCAAAGAGCTATTTTAAAGGCATGATGGGACAACCTCTGGGCGGATTCCCCAAGGATATTCAAAAAATGGTTTTAAAAGACGAAGAACCCGTCACAGTAAGAGCTGGACTTCTCCTCGATGATGAAGACTTCGAAGCAGATAAAAAATACTTGGATGAAAAATACAAAATTGACGCGACAGAAGACGACCTATTGGGATACGCTCTTTATCCGAAGGTATTTGAAGACTATCTGAAATTCAAAAATGAAAACGGAGAGCTTTGGAGAATGCCTTCAAGCGTGTTCTTCCACGGATTGATGGAAGAAGAATCCGTGGTAATTCCCTTAGATGAAGGAAAAAACCTGATAGTACAACTCATCGAAATAGGAAAAGTCGATGACGAAGGATTTAGAAATGTGACCTTTGAAATAAATGGAAATAGAAGAACCGTTAAAATAGAAGACAAATCTTCTTCAAATACAAATGTAAACAAAATACAAGTTAGATTTGCCGATAACGACAACCCCCAAGAAATAGGCTCTTCAATCCCGGGAAAGATAGTGGCGATAAACGTAAAAGAAGGCGAAGAAGTAAAAGCCGGTGACACCGTAATGATAATAGAAGCTATGAAGATGGAAACAAACATAGTGGCAAAAACAAAGGGCAAAATCGGAGAAATACTTGTAAAAGTAAATGACATGGTAGCAAGCGGACAATTGGTTGCAACCATAAAAGAATAAATAAAAACAAGGTAATATCAATAATTTTTATATTAAATATTTTATAATTATCAATAAATCTACTTAAATCAAAATTTTTAAAAACCGGAAGAAAGATATCTCTCTTCCGGTTTTTTTATACCAATTGACAAAAACTTCTTATCCTGTTATCATGAGCAGACATGGGAAGTTAGCTCAGCTGGAAGAGCGCCACGTTGACATCGTGGAGGTCGCTGGTTCGAGCCCAGTACTGCCCACCATAAAAGAGGTCACTTATTAATTTTTAACAAGTGCCCTTTTTAATTTTTATCTATATATTATCTGCGAAAAACAATTTTATCCAACAAAAAAGGAGAGCTTACACTCTCCTCTTAGATAATTTCTTAATTTAATTAATATGTTTCAACGAATACTTCGAAATATTCTCTTCCATGAGCACATGCCGGGCATACAATCGGAGCTTCTTCTCCTTCATGGATGTATCCGCAGTTTCCGCATTTCCAAAGAACAACTTGGTCTTTCTTAAAGACTTTTCCTTCTTCAATGTTTTTAGCAAGTTTTAAATATCTCTTTTCATGAGCTTCTTCAACTTCAGCGATTTCAATAAATACTTGCGCTATTTCATCAAATCCTTCTTCCTTTGCAACCTTTGCAAATTCAGGATACATTTGAGTATGTTCTTCGTTTTCTCCAGCTGCTGCCGCTTTTAGATTTGAAAGAGTATCTCCTAAGTGAATCGGAAAATCCGCGTTTACATTTAAAGCTTCTCCATCAAGTTCAGCGTTTAAAAATTTATAAAGTCTCTTTGCATGAGCAAGTTCATTTTTGGCAGTTTCTTCAAAAATATCTGATATTTGAAGATACTTTTCCTTCTTAGCTGTGCTTGCATAATATGTGTATCTTGATCTTGCTTGTGTTTCGCCTGCAAAGGCATGCATTAAATTCAATGCTGTTTGTGTTCCCTTTAATGATTTCATTGTTTCTTTATCCCCTTTCCGGCAAATATTTCCAATATTTTATCGGCATATTCGCCCTCATTAACTTTATATTTTTTCTACTATCAATTTTAACATTATTATAAAAATTTTTCCACGCATCTTCTATAAAATCTTCATCAGTTTTATATATTATGTCTATTTTATCTATATTTAAAAATCTCAACTCACCTTCGTAATAAACCGCACAGTATTTTCTCTTTTTATCGGCTATTATAAACTTCTCATTGGGTAGTCTGTTTATAAAATATGGCACAAGTATTTTCAAAATATCATTTTCCGGTTCAATTTTGCAAATAAAAATGTATTTTTAAGTTTTTTAAATCTTAGAAGTCCTTTATAGGAATGATTTTCAGACAATATATTTTTAATCATGCTTTTAAATTCAATGACATTTTCATCTATTGAACTCATGCATACCAATCCCTTTTGAAATACATTTTTTATTACATTTGCAATTATAGTTTCTTTTTTTGGATTCTTTGAAAGATAACAGATACTAACTTCTTTAAAAAAATGTTTTGATATTTTATTTTTTATCGCACTTATTACCCTTTGCACTTTTTCTTCGGAATTGTCGGTTCTGATTATATCTTCAAAAAAGCTAATCTGATCGCTTTCTTTTATGATTTCAATTTTTTCTATGACTTTATATGCATCAAAAACCGTGCATAAAAATCCTTCAAAGGTCCCATCATAAATGTACTTCATGATGTCATCTCCAAAAAATTCAGTTGCTTTGCTCCCTCTTCATCTCTTTCACCCATAAAATATTTAAGAGATTCCTTTGAGCTGTATTTTACCCCTCTATAAACACCCATGACGGTTATGAAGTTTTTAGCCCTTTTCACGGAGATCTTAAGCACTTTTAAATCATCATATCTCAATGCTGCGAATTTTCTGGATTTTATTATCCTTTTCGCATACCTTGGTCCAAATCCAGGTATCAAAAGAAGTTCTTCATAGGTCGCTCTATTTATTTCTATGGGAAATTTTTCAAGATTTTCAATCGCCCAATTCATCTTCGGATCGATTTTTAAATCAAAGTTGGGATTTTCTGCGGTAAGCAAGTCCGAAGAATTAAAGCCATAAAATCTCATTAAAAAATCAGCTTGATATATTCTATGTTCCCTCAAAAGAGGAGGTTCCTTTATCTGTGATGTGAGTCTGGAATCTGTTATGGGAATAAAAGCTGAATAGTATACTCGCTTCATAGCAAAGGTATCATAGAGTTTTTGAGCTCTTGTGATTATTGTTAAATCGTCTTCTTCCGAGGCTCCTACTATCATTTGTGTAGTCTGTCCCGCTCTGACAAAATCCGGTGTGTTTTTAAATTTTTTTCTGTCTTCTTTATTGTTTTTAAGTTCATCGGATATGAATTTCATCGGAGTAAAAATTTTGTCATAGGATTTTTGAGGAGCAAGTAGTGCTAAGGCGCTACTGGTTGGCAGTTCTATATTTATACTCATTCTGTCGATTAAATTTCCAAGCTCTCTTATCAGTTCCTCTGAAGACCCGGGAATCGCCTTCATGTGTATGTATCCATTAAAATTTTCTCTAAATCTTAAAATTTTAGCCACTTCTATTAATTTCTCCATAGTGTAATCAGGAGATTTTACTATTCCGCTGGACAGAAAAAGCCCCTCAATGTAATTTCTCTTGTAGAAATTCACAGTTAAATATACTACTTCTTCAGGTGTGAATTCAGCTCTTTTTACGTCGTTAGTGCATCTGTTTATGCAATATTCACAGTTATAAATGCATTTATTGGTATAAAGTATCTTCAAAAGTGAAATACACCTTCCGTCTTCACTCCATGAATGACATATTCCGCACATACTTGCTGCCCCCAGTCCTCCTTTGTTCTTTCTGTCGGAATTACTCGAAGAACAAGATACATCATATTTGGCGGCATCACTTAATATAGATAGTTTTTCCATTAATTCCATATCATCACCTATACAAATAATAGCATCGAACATACGTTTTGTAAACATATGTTTGTTGTTTTTATTTATATACACAAAAAAGAAAGATATAATATCTTTCTTTTTTGTCTCATTTTAAATCTTATCAATTAATTTAATTATTTATAGCATTTGTTCTTTAACTAATTTAAGAATGGGTTCTGTGGATTTAAGGTCTATGAAGTCCACTTTTTTTCCATAGGTTTCAATCATCATATTTACCTCGTCCGTTCTCTCTTCCAGCTTTATTTTTTCAACTTTGAATTTCATAAGAGCCCACATCATAATTTTATGAATTAATGTCATATTTGTATAGTCCAAATTACCCCTTAAATGAAAAATCTCCAATTCTCCAAGCAACTCTTCAGAGAAATTGCTTTTTAATATATCACTGTAATCTGTACTTTCGGGATCAGCAATTCCTACTGTAAATAAAATTTTTTTTGCTTCTTTGCATTTTGAATATATGTCTTTGTGCTTAATTCTTCCGGCATAGAGACCCGATCCGAATATTACAATATCATAGGTGGATAAATCCATTTCTTCGACCTTTTCTATAGGGAATTTTTCACATCCTATTTGTTCTGCTAAATACTCTGCATACTTCTGAGTAGAACCATACTTTGAATAATAAAATACAACGGTTTTTTTATACATATATTCCCTCACATTCTATTTACATTTAATATACTCGGTTTAATTATACACTTTAAAATAGATACTTGCTTTTTGTAAATCCGATTTTACAATAAAAAAAGATCTGCCATTGCAAATCTTCTTTTAAAATAATAAATTAATAATTGCGTGAAATTCATAATTTTTTTAGCACAGTCACTTCATTTTTATTAAAAATTAAAGAATCTGATAGAGCTTGTACAATAACGAGTCCTCTTCCACAGCTTTTTCTACTCCTATAGTCATACTCATCAAAATCATACTCTATCCCGTCGCCTTCATCTTCAACCTTTATTAAAATTGAGTGTGGTTTTAAATTTATGGTTAAGTTAACGTTTTTACACTTATCGCAGCTATTTCCGTGAACCATTCCGTTTATTATCAGCTCATCCAAAATTAGCCTTAGATCAAACATAACCTCTTCGTCAAGTATGTATTTTCTAAGGTCGCAAAGTGTAATATTTAAAAAATCTTTTAATTTTGCAAGATCGCTACATATTGTACCGTTAAATTTGTATATGGTGTTCATCGGATTCACTTCCTCGCGATATTCATACCCTCTATTTGCTTATTTAAAACTATGGAAAAATTTATGTAATATTCCCGAGTTTATCACTTCTCTTAGAAAATAATAACCGTGATTCGCTAAATTAAAGCGATTTATCACGGTTTTTCTATTTTTATGCTTGTTGTATACGGTTGTTTGTGGCATAATTATATTATGGCATATATTATTAAACGAAAAAATAGAGAAGGAAAAGAATACGTCTATCTCGTAGAAGGATACCGGGACAAGGATAAAGTTCGTCAAAGAACGCTCAAAAGCTATGGCCAACTGGAGGTGTTGGAGCGTAATGAGCCTGGTGCATTTGAAAGATTAAGACGTCAAGCGAAAGAGGGACTTCTTTCAGAGAAAATTGAAAAAGAAATAAATATCCCATTTCAATTAGATTCTCCCATTTCGAATTCCCTCAAAAATTATGGATGGATGTTTTTAGATGATCTTCTTCGTCTTTTGAAAGTCGAAGAAACTCTAAGAGTTGGCTGTCAAGGTCGAAGGTTCAAGTTTGATCCAACCAAAATCTTGAAACTTCTGGTTTACCAGCGTATTTTAGATCCTGGAAGTAAAACCAAAGCACGTATGAACCAAGATGAACTTTTTGGGGATTGGAAAATATCTTCGAATGATATGGATAGAGCTTTAGATGTATTTGCCATGTGTAAAGATGAGCTGCTCCTTACCATGCATCAACAGATTACTCAAACCATAGGACGTACTGCTACGCTTGTATACTACGATGTCACCAACTACTACTATGAAACAGATCTTGATGATCCAGATGTACTGGATGAAGATGGAGAGATACAGGAAGTAGGAATGCGTAAGCGTGGTCCAAGTAAAGAACGAAGACCAAATCCTATTGTTCAAATGGGACTGTTCATGGATCAAAACTCCATCCCTATTTCATATGAACTGTTCCCTGGAAACCATACCGATCCGATTACCTATCTACCTTCAGCAGAACGAGTGAAAAAACAGTTTGAGATTGAAAGATTAGTCAGCGTAGCGGATAAGGCAATGAACAGTAAGAAAAACGTATTGGCGATTTACGAACGAGGAGATGGTTGGCTGTTCTCCCAAAAACATCGAGGCAAGCGAGGTGCACCTAAAGATATACAGGAGTTCATACTAAAACCAGAAGGTTGGGAATACAACAATCGACAAACCTTCGCAAAAAAGAGTACTATTCGAGAAAGAAACCTTGGAAATGGAGTTGTAGTGAAGGAGAAAGTTCTAGTTACTTGGAGTGAAGCCTATGCTAAACGAGAGAAAATCCGAAGAGATGGAGCACTTGCTTATGCAGCTTCTCTACGAGATCCAGAAAGATATCGTATGACTTGTAAAAAAGGCGGAAAGAAGTATCTTGAGCAATATGTAGTAGATAAACAAACTGGAGAGCGACAAGTATTGCATCCTTTCATAGGAATAGATTATGAATTGGTTGATTTTGATGCACAATTTGATGGAATCAACGTTCTGGTAACCAGCGAGTTAAAGATGAGTGATGAGGAAATGATGGCGAACTACCGTCAGCTCTACAAAATAGAAGAGTGCTTTAGAATCACAAAGACAGAACTTAAAACCCGACCGGTGTATGTAACAGAAAAAAATCATATTGAAGCACACTTTCTAACTTGCTTTATCGCATTGGTGCTCCTTCGAATCGTACAATATTTATTAGATGGAGAATGGAGTGTATCAATAATAGTTGATTCATTAAAAAGTGCGCTGACAGATGAATTGGGTCAAGGATACATGAAAGTATATGGTAATGAAGATTGGCTTAAAATACTAGAAAAACTAAAGATAGATTGGAAGCAACAGATTGTGAAGTTAGAGAAGTTGAAACAATTCGGGAGAGGTTGGTGTACAACAAAGGATTGGAGATAAAAACATGGCTAGAAGCTTGGAAATTACAAGTTTCTAGCCTTCGTTGTATTTTAAAAGTGATAAACTCAGGATATTTAAAAAATCTTTTAATTTTGCAAGATCGCTACATATTGTACCGTTAAATTTGTATATGGTGTTCATCGGATTCACTTCCTCGCGATATTCATACCCTCTATTTGCTTATTTAAAACTATGGAAAAATTTATGTAATATTATAATAATTTAAAGTTGTTTTTTTATCAACTTGGGTATGTATTCTTTAGTATGATTTAAGAAAGGAGAACCTCATGGAAAAATACGAATGCAAGTTATGTGGATACATTTATGATCCGGCAACAGGTGATGTGGAAACAGGAATCAAACCGGGAACTGCTTTTAAAGATCTTCCCGAAGATTGGGAATGCCCTGTTTGCGGAGCAGGCAAGGATGAATTCGAAGTTGTTGAAGAATAATTAAAATTTGACCCTACATTTATGTAGGGTTTTAAATTTGATAAATACACTGAATTTATTAGATTTAAGATTCGTAAAATATCTTTTACTATGAGTTTGTTCAATTTTAAATCTGCTATAACTAACTAAAATATTTAAGAGGAGAAATGCTATGGAATATGTGAATTTAGTTTTTCTGATAGCCTTTTTTGTCGCTCTTTTGTTTTTTATCTTCTTTCTTAAAAAGAAATCAAAACACAGATTTTTGAAATTTATTTTTTCTTTAATACTATTTATGTCCCTTATTCCACTTTTATTTATGAGTTTTCTGCCTATGAATCCCATATCCGAGCCGGAGGGAAACTATGATGTACTAAATGATAGATTCTATATTTCCTTCACTCCTGTAAAAGGGAATTATGAAACGTCTACAGGCTTAAGAGAAATTCCAATAAACGTTTGGAAGGCTGAAGGATTAAATAATTATACCGGAATTTTAATTTTTTCTCACGGGGCTAACGGCGTGGATTTGTCCAACGAAGATTTGTTTGTGGATTTAGCCTCAAGAGGATACTATATAATAAGTCTTTCTCATCCCTATCACTCCTTTGTATCTGAAATGTCCGATGGAAGGAAAATCTTTACAGATCCCGATTTTATGAAAAGTGTAATGAAGTCTCAAAATTCAGAGGACTACATCAATTCAAAAAAAACTTATGATTCCTGGCTCGCAGTGCGCGAAGATGATATAAACAATATATTAAATACAATATTTGAGGGCGAATTTCCCGATAAGGCAATCGATGATGAAAAACCAAATATCTTTTTAGCCGGTCATTCTTTAGGCGGTTCCGCCGTCACGTCAGTAGCAAGAAAAAGACCCGAAGATTTAAAGGGTGTTATAGCTTTGGAATCTCCTCTTTTTGGAGATATAACAGGTGCAGATGAAAAGGGATTTGTCTTTAATAAAGATAAATATTCAATACCTGTTTTAAACATTTATTCCGATGCTTCATGGCCTCATCTAAAGGACTGGCCCGCTTACGAAGGAAATCTCCATCTTCTGAATTCAAATTCTTTCGATGTAAGAAATGTCCATATAGAAGGCATAGGCCATTTAGGTCTTACAGATTTATATTTAACAACTCCTGTGCTTACAAATCTTTTTGATGAGGGGTTGGACAAAAAAGATGCCTATGAAGCCTTGGAAGAAATAAATAAAGAAATTTTAAAATTTTTAGAAGATTTTAGTTAAAAAATCCCGGTGATTTAGATATTTAAATCACCGGGTTGTTTTTATTCAAACAAAAAGCCCTATTACTACCTGATATACTATGGGAATGAACAGTGCAGGTATCATGTTGGCCGTCTTTAAATTCTTTAATTTAAGCATATTAAAGCCGATGGCTATTATCAAAATACCTCCAACTCCCGAAATATTTGCAATTAAGGATTCTATAAATATGTCCTTTAAAAAACTTGAGAATAAAACTATCATACCTTGGTAAATGAACACGAATATACATGAAAATGCAACTCCTATTCCAAAGGATGCAGCAAGCACTACAGCTGTTATTCCGTCAAGTATTCCCTTTGTTATGAGAATTGAATTATCTCCTGAAATTCCTGCAGTTATAGATCCTAAAATCGCCATTGAACCGACATTGAATATCAAGGATGCCGACACAAAACCCTCTACAAATTTCGACCCGCCAGTATCTTTGTTTTTATAGATGAAATTCATCAACTTATCGCCCAAGGAGTTGAATTTTCCCTCAAGGTTTAAAGCGTTTCCTATTGCAACCCCGATAACCGCAGATATTATCATGAGCACGGTATTTTCAACTTGCATTGATGTGCTGATTCCGATGAATATTATGCAAAGCCCCAAAATGTCCATTATTTGCTCTTCTAATATCTTGCTGAATTTTTCTCCTATAAAAAGCCCTATTAAGCCCCCTGCCACTATCAATACTACATTTATTAATACTCCTACCATTTCTATTCCTTCCCCAATTTATTTTCTCTTCCATAATAAAATAAATACTGTTGTGCAAATCCGGCTTTATCACCGAATATTTTTCTTCCCGCCTCGGCAATCTTGCTCTTAGGGGTGCTTTCGTGCAGATATAGCTCCTCCATAACTCTTTTTATCCAAACATCTACAGGAAAGGATTCCGATCTTTTAAAAGCGAATAGTAAAACGCAGTCGGCAACCTTAGGTCCCACTCCCGGAAGCTTCATCAGTTCTGCTCTTGCTTCTTCAATGGGAATTTTGTGTATATCATCCATGGCTATCTCTGCGCCCATTATCATCTTTGCAGTTTCCACAATTCTCTTGTCTCTAAAACCCACCCTTGCATATTCTCTTAGGTCTTCGGCTTTTGCTAAAGACAGCTCCTGGGGACTTGGAAAACTGAAGTACTCTCTTCCTCTATAGTCTCCGATTTTGGAACCGTACATTCTGGAAATCATATCGACACTCTTTTTTATTCTGTCTATGCCGTTGTTTGCACTTATGATAAATGTAATTATGGTCTCAAAAGGTTCTTGGTTTAATATCCTTATACCTCTTCCATATTCCATTGCCTTTACCAAAGTTGAGTCAAAACTTAAAGATTCCCTCAATTCTTTATAATCTCTTAATATATCGAAGTAAGTTAACCATATTCTATAAAAATCTTTTATGCTGCTGTTTTTTATTGTAACATTGTCAGCCTCATTGGAAATGTTAATTATTTTTCCATAAGCTACATTTGTGTAAGAGCCGTCCTCTTCCTTAAAGGCTCTAAAAGCTTGTCCGCAATTAAATATATCCTTAACATCAAAGAAATCAATATCTTCAATGATTAAATCTTCACCTTTCTGCTTTAAATCCATAAATTTCCTTTCTATATTAAAAGAGAGGTACCATCGTACCTCTTATTTGCCTTCCTCGTTAGTCTCCTTTAAATAATAAGATAATTTTAGCAAAGAATCATTGAGCTTAACATTTTCTATCACAATACTTTTATCCGTAAGTAAAATATCCACAGGCGCAAAATTCCAAATACCCTTTATATCACATTGTAAAATGTTGTTGAGCACGTCATCAACTGCACCCTTGGGCGTTGTTATGACAACTACACTTATGTCGTTTTTATTGATATATTCTACTATGTCCGCCATATTTAAAATCGGAACATCATCAACCTTATTGCCTATGACATTTTCATCTATGTCAAATAAAGCTTTAATTATAAATCCGCTCTGCCTAAACCCCTTATATCTGGCAATTGCAGAACCTAAATGCCCTGCCCCTACAACCACAGCATAGTGATTGTAATTTAACCCGAGTATATCAGAGAGTTTATCTCTTAATTCAACAGCGTTATATCCATATCCCTGTTGCCCAAATCCACCGAAATTATGTAAGTCCTGTCTTATTTGTGAAGCGGTAAATCCCGTTAAATCGCCGAGTTCAGATGATGAAATTCTAACAATACCCTTGTTAATCACATCATTTAAAAAACGATGATAAATCGGCAATCTTCTAATTACCGCATCTGAAATTATAGATTTTTTCTTCACAAAAGCCTCCTGAAAATAAAATTAATCTAACCGCATAATATTATACCAATCTTTTTTTAATTTGTAAAATTTGATACAATAAATTTGAGGTGTTGAAATGCTACTTAGTATTAAAAATTTATCAAAATCTTATATAACAAAAACCATTCTTGATAATATTAATATTATAGTTGAAGAAAGGGATAAAATAGGTCTAATTGGAAATAACGGAAGTGGAAAAACCACTTTATTCAATATCATAACTGAGGAAATTTCAAAGGACAGCGGAGAAATTTTTATCAGAAAAGATTTGAAAATCGGTTATTTAAAACAACAATTAAACATCCATGCGGAAAATACCTTATATGAAGAATGTGAAAAAATATTTCAAAACCTTATCGAATTGGAAAAAATTTTACGTGAATTGGAAATAAAGATTTCCGATACACAAAATCCCGATTTAGAAGCCGATATAAATCAATATGGAAAACTTCAAGAAAAATTTACAGAGCTTGACGGCTATTCCTATCCTTCAAAAATAAGGGGAGCTCTCATAGGATTAGGATTTGATAAAGAAGACTTTAGCAAGGGTGTAAATGAACTATCGGGAGGTCAAAAATCAAGACTTGCCCTCGCCAAACTTCTGTTGTCAGAACCCGATTTAATGCTCCTTGACGAACCGACCAACCACTTGGATATCGATGCAATATCCTGGCTTGAAAGATTTTTAAAAGACTACAAAGGCGCTCAGATAATAATATCTCACGACAGATATTTTCTCGATAATGTCGTAAATAAAATATCTCTACTGGAAAATAAAAAACTCACCCATTTCAATGGCAATTATACCTTTTATTTGAAGGAGAGAAAAAAACAACTTGAAGTTTTAAAAAAACAATATCTCGACCAAGAAAAAGAAATTAAAAGACAAAGGGAAATAATAAAAAGATATTTAAACATGGGTAGAGATAGGTTTATCAGAGCAGGAAAATCACGTCAAAAACTTTTAGATAAAATGGAAAAAATAGATCCTCCAAAGGAAAAGAAAACTTATCATATAAAATTCTTTCCAAAATACGAATCCGGCAGAGACGTTTTAACCGTCAAAAATTTGTCTAAAAGTTATAATGGAAGCTTAGTTTTTAAAAATTTAAATTTTAATATTTATAAGAAAGAGAAAGTGGGAATCATCGGCCCAAACGGAATTGGAAAGTCAACTTTATTTAAAATACTGAATAACCAAATATCCAAAGATGAAGGGCAAATCACCTTAGGAGCAAAGGTGTCAGTATCCTATTTTGATCAGGAAATGGAATCCTTGGCGGGAAATAAGACGGTAATTGATGAAATTTGGGATGATTATCCGAAATTAAACCATTATGAAATACGTTCCTACCTGGCTAAGTTTTTATTCATAGGAGATGATATATTCAAAATCGTAGATGAACTTTCAGGTGGTGAAAAGGCAAGACTTGCACTTCTGAAGATAATGCTTAAAGGCTCTAATCTTTTGCTGCTTGATGAACCGACCAATCACTTGGATATAGATTCAAAATCCGCTCTTGAAGATGCACTTCTCGACTATGAAGGAACTGTTGTATCTATCAGCCATGACAGATATTTTTTAAATTCCCTGTGTGATAAAATCCTCGTGATGAAACAAGATGGAATTGATGAATATCTTGGAAACTACGACTACTATCTTGAAAAAACAAAAGTAACTGAAGAAGTTTTCGATGACATTCTATCTAAAACCGAAATATACAATCAAAAAAAACAGACCAGAGAAGAAAAAAATCTCGACAGAGAGAAAAAACGAAAACTAAAGGATTTGGAAAATAAAATATGTGAACTGGAAGAAACCATGAGTTCAATAGACGATGAATTGGCAAGTAATGAAATATATTCCGATATAGATTATGTACATGAAATTTCCGAAAGGAGAAATAAACTAAAGGAAAAATTGGATTTATTATACTTGGATTGGTTTGAACAGGAAAAGGGATACTAAGTAGAGTATCCCTTTTTCATATTAACAGAGTTATCCACATTGTCAATAGCCTTAAATTAGGCATTATCAATTGAAAATATTTATTATTATCTTTTAAACCGCTAATTCAAGCCATTCCCATTTGAGAATTATCAACATTGTAAAAAATGCGTATAATAGCAGTAAATGGCTTATCACCAAAGTTGTTCACATTATCCACATTCATTTATAATTCCTTTGTGGATTCTTTATATAATTCTATACAAATAATCATCTCGGCTACACATTGTAGGGCAACCCATCCCTATGGGCAAAACCTCGGTCTAACCGGAATATTCTCCATATAAAAAGACCTCAAGTCTCACTCAAGGTCTTTTATAATTTATCTGCTATTTAATTATTTTAATATGGCTGTGCCACATCTACTCCTCCGATTATTCCCACAGCTATTGCTGCAGCCTTTGTAGGTTGTTCTACCGGTATGGGAGCTTCCAATTTCTTTTGAAGTTCTTCTTCGCTTATGTTAAAAATGTCTATGATGTATAGTCCTTCAATTTCATTGTTGAAGTTTACTTTGTATCCAAAGTTTTCAGATACAAATCTCAGGGGAACCATAGTTCTGTCGCCTATGATTTGAGCCGGTACATCAAGAGTTATTTTTTCATCTCCAACTATAGCTGTGGTGTTGTCTATTTCAAGAACCATGTTTTTATCACCGTATTTTGCTCTTACGGTTCTGTTTACTTCATCCCAGGTTATATCTTCAGCACCCAGTTGTTCAAATAATGCTCTGAAGGGAACCAAGGTTCTATCTCCCACTATTACAGGTTGTTGGTCGCTAAATACCACTTCTTCTCCATTAAGTCTTACAGCTATATAATTTTCAGGCATTTCAGGAACTAAAAGATTTAAATATTCTTCCATTGTAAGTTCCTTTATAGATGTGGGCATTACTACTTTTGCATTGTCATTCTTAACTGTTTCAGATTTCATGTTCATGTCCATGGTCATAAATTCTTTGATAGCAAGAACCATATCTACACTTTCGATTACTTTTTCTTCGCCGAATTCCACTTCAGATTTAATCTTTGACCCTGCAAGAACCGCCTTTACTTCTTCTGCACCACTCTTTAATTCTTCCATATTTATTTTTTGGATTTCTTCAAGATCTTCATCTGTTACTTCCAAATCCATCTTACCTAATATTTGTACAAGAAGACCCTTGGTTTCAGCCCAATTTGAAATTATTCCGCTGATGATTTTAATTCCGTCATCTGTAAGTTGATCTATAGTTGCTTCGTAGGTAAATTTATTTCCTTCAACTTTCATGTCATTGGCAATTTCAACGCCCTTTGTTGCAGTTTCAAAAAGTTTTATGACATCTGCTTGAAGTTCCGCCGATTTCATATAGTTAATAGCTTTAGTAGATAACTGTGGAGCACCTTGTACTCCAGCTTCAAATCCTGTAGGAATAGCTATGTATTCTTCCTCGATATTGTCAAAGGGAGTAGCTGCACCCATCGCAAAGGATTTAAACGCATCTTTGTTCATGAGTACTTTTCCCGTTTCTCCATCTACATACATTTTTAAAGCTATTTCGCCCGGGAATTCAAGATCTTCTTCCGATACTCCCATTTCCTTTAACTTTTTGCTAAGGTCTGAAAAGTCATATACTATATCCATTTGTACCTTTTCGCCTTGTTGTGCACCCGTTAATTTCATAGGCATATTGAAGCTGAGTTTTTCATTGCTTTCAGGGTCTTGTACTTCTACCTTTACAGTAGCGGAACCTGAGATATCAGAGCCTGCCCATTCTAAAATTTCACCGGTTTTTGCCATGTAGGCCTTCATATTTGAACTACATGCAGATAAGGTGAACATCATCGCTAAAATCAATAGCAGTGTTTTTAACTTTTTCTTCATAATTATCAATACCTCCTAAATTTTATGTTTTCATTATATCCTTTATAACTGTTATTTGCAAACAACGTCACAGTATATAAATCCCTCTTTTTTATTATCTCATGGATTTGCTTTTTTATTTATAAAGTTTTCATGTTAATTATAAAGAAAATCTTAAGATTATGACATTTTGGCAAAAATAGTTTTTATCAACAGCACTTGTTATAGTCATGGGAGTTGATATTATTTGTAATATTTGCTCGATGAAATATAGTGCTTAATCGCCATATAAGCTTGCATTTCAATCAGTTCTTCAGAGTGCTCGATCGCATAATCCAATGTCATGGGTTCATTTATAATATCTAATATTAAATCAATGCCACTATCCAGTAATTCTACAGATGATCTGTCCGATGAGCCTACTATTGCTACGACAGGTACTTTGTATTTTTTTGCAAGTTTTGCAACTCCAATGGGTGCTTTGCCGAATTTGGATTGACCGTCAATCTTTCCTTCTCCGGTAAATACGATATCTGAATTTTTTATTGATTCCTCTATTTTTATCATTTCGAGAATTTTGTCAATTCCTCTATACATCTGTGCATTTGCAAAGGCCATTAAAGATGCGCCTATTCCTCCGGCAGCTCCACTTCCCGGATAATCTATAATTTCTTTATCGAACAGCTTTTCTAATAGATTCCCGTAGTTATGCATCCATGAATCAATTTCTTTTAGCTCTTCTTTTTTTATTCCCTTTTGTGGTCCATAAATGTAAGTAGCCCCTTCTGAACCGCAAAGCGGATTTGTAACATCAGAAAGTAAACATATTTTTATTTTCTTTAATCTATTGTCAAGATTGTCAATTTTAATTTCTTTTAAATCCTTTAGACCGATAATTCCATCTTTTATTTCATTGCCATCTTTATCTAAAAATTCTGCACCTAAGGATTTAGCCAGTCCGACGCCTCCGTCATTTACTGCCGATCCCCCTAACCCTATATATATTTCCTTAGAACCTGAATTTATTGCATTTAAGATCATCTGTCCCAATCCAAAACTACTTGCCACCATGGGGTTTAAATTGTTTTTGTCCAGCTTATTCAGTCCAAGAGGAGAAGCTGTTTCCAATATTGCTACATTATCATCCAATAAACCGAGCTCCGCTTCTGTGTATCTCATAAATACATCATAAACTTTAAATTTTTTAATTTCCCCCCTTAAAGCATTTGTAATTGAACTTACAGTTCCCTCACCACCATCTGCTATGGGAAATTTTTTTATATCGAATTCATAACCTGTCTTTAAAATCCCCGATTCAATATAATTTGCCACTTCTAATGAAGATAAAGACCCTTTATATGAATCGGAAGCTATAACTATATTGCATTTCTTCATTTCAACCTCCATATGTTTAAGTTGTAATTTAATCTAAATTATTACCTATAGTTATATTGTTCATTTTTTCATAGTATTTTATTATGGCAGAATGATCGTATTTTTGTAAATGGTATGTTCTCAAAGATTGCATTATTTCCATAATAGAAGCAGTAAGCGGCAATGAAACTTCGGCAAGGTGAGATATATCCAGAGCATTTTGTAAATCTTTGATGTGCAAATCCAATCTAAATCCCGGTTTGAAATTTCCCTCCATCATCATCGGTCCCTTTGCATCCATTACAGCAGATCCGGCAAGTCCGCCCCTTATCGCTTTATATACAACTGCAGGATCGACACCGGCTTTTTTTGCCAATACAAAGGCTTCACTTACCGCCGCAATATTTAAAGCCACAATAATTTGATTGCATAATTTGGCCGTATTTCCCGCTCCCAAATCTCCAACTCTTACTACATCTGCTGCCATGGATTTTATGAGGTCATAATATTTATTGAAAACTGCTTCCTTGCCGCCGACCATTACAGAAATAGTGCCGTCAATTGCCTTCGGTTCTCCTCCGGAAACCGGAGCATCCAACCATTCAGTTCCCTTCACAGAAACAAGTTCAGCAAATCTTTGAGATTCTGCAGGATTTATTGAGCTCATATCTATGACGACCTTACCTGCGGATAAACCTTCCATTAATCCCTTTTGCCCCGACAAAACATCTTCTACATCAGGAGAGTTCGGAAGCATCAATATTATAGCTTCAGATTGTTCTGCTACCTCTTTACAATTATCGGCAATATTTACTCCTAATTTCCTAAACTCATCAACTGTATTGATGTTTCTGGCATAAATTGTAAGTTCATAATTCGCTTTTATTAAATTTTTAGCCATAGGTTTTCCCATAATCCCCAATCCTATAAATCCTACTTTCATTTTGTCCTCCTTTTATATTTAATTTGCCTATGTATTTATCTTCTTTAAATTTATTTGTCAAAATTTGCAAATTATTAAAAAAATAAAGCACTTACCAATTCCATATAAGTGCTCTATGTTCTAAAGATAAATTCTATTTTATTTGTTAACTGTGCCACTTCCGCTAATATTTCATTAGTTATAAAAGCTTTCATATTTCGCAAGTTCCTCTTCAATTTGATCTAAGTTTTTCAATAAATTGTCAACATAATCCCCCGTGTAATTGGACAAATAACCTGTTTTTTGTGATGTTTCATAAATATATACAAGTTCATTGGCATTCATTGATGCTTCTTTCAAACCATTTAAAAGATCTATATAGTAATTAAAATCAACTACAGTTTCAGGTTGTTTCCCATCAGGACTGTAAACTTGAGCAGTCACAGCTTTTTTTAATTCCCACAACTTATCTCTGTATCCTTTATATTTTTCAAAATCCGGATTTTTTAAATCAGATTTAAAATTCGCCGACTCTTCTTCAAGTCCCGCTGTCAAATCTTCAATAAAAGCTTTTATTTTTTCATATTCCGCTCTATTTTCCTGTGCAAATTGCTCTTCGCTCAAGGCTTCTTTATAGGGTTCTTCTAAGTTTAAGATTATATTTCTGTTTATGTAGTCATAATCCACAGAAAAATTCAGCACTTTCGACAAATCTCTCAGTTTTACATAATTTCTGTCGTCAATATTGTATCCCTTAAGCTGATAATCTTTGCCTTCGAAGTTTATGCTCACATTCTTTTCCAACACCTTCTCCGGATATGAAGGAAGATTGAACATATGGGAATCATCCTTTGTATAGGCAGCCACTTCGCCGCCTTTTTTTATGTATACCTTGTCTTCTTCCGATGAATAATCCAAACTTATGTAGGATTTGCCTTCATGCATTAAATTCCATTCCATGGATCTCAAAGAAAAATAATTTTCTCCATCTATATTGTATCCGAATAATCTCTGGTCCGCATAATACTTTATATTGGGTAAAATAACCATATTTTGATCGCTTTTTACAACATTTTGTGCAAAAATAGTTCCGCTCATCAAAAATACTAATATAATCGATAAACTCAATGCCTTAAATTTTTTCATCACAATCACCTTTTGTTCAATTACCAAAAAAGACCAACTTAAAAGTCAGTCTTTTAAATTTTATATTCAATTTTATTTTATCATAGTTTTATATTATTAAACACAAGAGTTTTTACCTTTAGCATTTAGCTACTTTCATCAATAAGCTATGATATTTTCATTCCTAAAAAGGACAACATCCTCACTTTTCATTGGAACCACCTCTGTTCTTTGTATTAATATAATACCCAAGTAATTAAATATTAAACAATGTTTGTAAAATATTTTCATTGATATTATAATAAAAAACAGGAGGGCGAAATGAAAGGCATAAATAAAAAACTTGCACTGATTTTTATATTATCGGCAGCTGTTCCGATATTTTTCCAAATTCTCTTTAGAAACCAAAGCGTCAAGGACAATCTGATTTTATATATGGTCTTTTGGGTGTTGATCAACTATCTGTTCTTTGGGACTATTGCAGATATGCTCAAAAACTACTACATAATCTTCACCTTAAAGGGCATAAAAATAAATGCAGTTCCTTATGCAATAAACATATTTTTATATGCATTATTTATAGTTTTCTCCAACGGATACTTTGTACAACAGCTCTATATACCTGATAATGTCTCGCTGAATTCATTGGTATCTGTAGAAGTCGCTTTGATAATACTCTTCGGATTTTTAATTAATTTGTACCTGGGAGCATTCCCTCAAGCGCAGGAAAAAGAAAATTCCCTTGTATACACAATTTCTTCCAAAAATTCCTTTAGAAACGGCAAAGACAGATATGGAACAGTTGTGGGAAGTTTTGAAGAGGGTATAGTTTTAGGCACATTAATCGTATTCTTCAATGATATCACAAACGTCTATACCAATAAGAAAAAGGATTCTGTGGTCATAAAGGCAAAGGGTGCCGTCAAGAACTTTTTAATTTCCGTAGGAACTCAGAGAAGTAAGGACAAACTCATTTCTATAATCGATGATGCTGTTGCTGAAAATAAGTTGGATAATAAAAAAGTCAATATTGCCTTTGATGTGAAATCATAAATACAATACTGACAAATTTATGTTAAGACCGCAATTTATAAATTGCGGTACTTTTATATTCTAAATCCCTGTTTCCTTAAAACTTCGACAACCTTGCTTTCTCTATTGGAAATTGAATCGTAAAACTTAGATAATTGATTTGTGAAGGTATCTGATCTTCTGTTCTCATCTCTTGTATCATAATAGTTGTTCATTTCAGCATCGAAATCCTTAAATTTATCAACATAGTTTTCAAGGGATTTGTACTCATTTTCAAAGCATCTGAATTCCATGCTCATCTTAGGTTTAAGTTGAGGTTGTTGATCAGGATATCCGATACCCATTCCAATTACCGGAAATGTATATTTCGGCAATTTCAAAAGCTCTATAAGTCTTTCATAGTCTTTGAGCACAGAACCTAAGTACACGACTCCAAGTCCTAAACTTTCCGCTGCAACGCTTATGCTTTGCGCTCCTATAATTGAATCTGTAAATCCTTGAATAAGCATTTCAACGGAAGGATCCTTTAAATTTTCATAGCCTTTTTCTTCTGCGACTCTTCTTCCTCTGTAAATATCCGCTACAAACACCAAAAGTTCTGGAACATCCGCTACATATTCCTGTTCCGATATTTTTGTGATTTCATCTTTGAGTTTTTGATCTGTAATATGAATTATGGTCGATTCTTGAAGTCCCAAGGAAGTGGGAGATCTTCTGTAAGCTTGGAAAATCGCTTGAAGTTCTTCTTTTTTTATTCTTTCCTTTTTAAACTTTCTTATTGTCTTATGCTCTTCAAATAGTTTCAATGTTTCGTTCAAAATATCACCTCTAATTTAGCTTATCATCTTGGTAGATAAACTTCCACTTTTTCTTGAAAAATCTCTATTTCAACGGGCAATGCCGGCCCTTCTTCACCATCTATATCAGTTTTAATATCGCTTTCGTCTAAAGAACTTATTTTTATATTTGATGCTATGAAATTTTCCACATCTTCATTTTTTTCAATCTCGCCCTCGATAGCGCTCTTTGCCTGCGATACTCTGTCTAAAAGTCCCTCTCCCTTTAAAATCAACACATTTGCTTTTCCGCTGGACATGGACTTGTTTTCGGATGTAAATTCTAAACTCCCAAGTTTATTTGACAAGCTTATTAGCAAGTGATCCACATGTCCTTCATAGGAGCCCGCATCCGTCTCAACCTTTAAATTAAAATATTTATTTTCCGATAATTTTTCAATGGATTTTTTAACATAGGTCAACATTCCGAATTTTTCTTTTTCCTCAGAGGAAACTTCGTGAACAGCTTCTGAAACTGAACCTATGCTTGCAAAAAGAGAAAAACATCTTCCATTACACACGCCTATGTCTATTTTTTTAGTTTTGTTGAATTCAAATTCTTCAATGGCATCTTCTTTGTTCTGAGCAATTCCCAGATGTTTAGAGAGAAGATTTCCGGTTCCTCCGGGAATTATGGCAAGTTTCGGCAAGTGATTTTGTTTGTAAATTCCTTGAATAATTTCATTTACCGTCCCATCTCCTCCAACAGAACAAATGGCATCATATTTTTCCTCTGAAGCCCTTTTGGCAAATTTTTCAGCATCTCTTGGTTTTTTTGTAATCATGCTGTAGACTTCATCAAAATACTCTTTTAGTTTATCTACGAGTATATTTTCAAAGTCTTCAGAATTCTGGTCGCCTGAATTTGGATTTATAATTAACATTATTTTCTTCATAATTTTTTCCTTCCCTCAATCCCTCAATATCTATTTTTAATATACCCAATAAATTCTCTTTACGTCTTTGCTAAATTCATAATATTTTTAATATTTTTATATGGATTTGTTATAATTATGGTATTATAGGAGCATAGATTTATTTTTATAATTTATGAAGAGGAAAGGTGAAGAAATGATTAAACCGCGCGAGCCTATATTTAACGTAACTCCATATGTCCCGGGAAAACCATCTGAACAAGTTAAGAAGGAATTTAACCTGGACAAAGTAGTGAAACTTGCATCAAATGAAAACCCCATCGGAACAAGCCAAAAAGTAATAGATGCACTTATAGAATACATTAAAACAGGGGTAAATATTTATCCTGATGGAAGTTCCATTGAAATCAGAAAACAAATCGCTGAACATTTTGACTTGAAACCCGAAAATATCCTCATGTCAAACGGCGCAGATGATGCCCTTGGAGTAATTGCTCAAACCTTCCTTGAAGAAGGAGATGAAGTTCTGATTTCAGAATATTCCTTCGCAAGATATGGCGACAATTCAAAAATAATGGGAGCTACTATAAGAGAAATACCCATGAAGGACTTCAGATTTAATCTTGAGGCAATGAAGGAAGCGATAAATGAAAAAACAAAACTCATCTGGATTTGCAATCCGAATAACCCCACAGGAACAATGCTCACTGAAAATGAAGTAATTCCCTTTATCGAAAGCGTTCCTGAAAACATCCTGATAGTCTATGATGCAGCTTATGGAGAATATGTGACCTCAGATAAATATCCGAAGGATAGCATTCACTTCTTCCAAAGATATCCCAACGTATTGACTGTAAAAACTTTTTCAAAAATATACGGACTTGCAGGACTTAGGGTCGGCTATGTAGTTTCCACTCCTGAGATCAACGACTTTTTAAACAGAACAAGACAACCCTTCAACTGCAATGCACTTTCACAATTGGCTGCAGGAGTTGCCCTTGAAGATGAGGATTTTATAAAAAAAGTTTACGAAGTTAATAAAGAAGGTAAAGAGTATCTATATGGATTATTTGCAGAACTGAACCTACCCTATGTAGAGAGCGAAGCAAACCATATTTTCTTTGAAACTCCGGGAATTCCATCACAAGATCTGTTCCATGCCCTTGAAAAAGAAGGCGTGATAGTAAGACCTCAAAAAAATTCCTACACAAGGCTTACAATAGGTACCACGGAAGAAAATAAATTCTTTGCCGAAAAACTTAAAAAAGTTTTGGGTGAACTTAAATAACAAATTAACTTAATAATTGAATTTGTTTAAATACAAAGACAACTTCACAATAAAAAACAAGGTAATTCTTTATTTATTACCTTGTTTTTTATGTTTTTTATTTTATCCTTCATATAAATTATATTTTACTTAACTTTTCAACTATTTCATCAACATCAAATAAATCCTGTTCCCCGCTCTTCATGTTTTTCAAGGTGTATTTATTCGATTTCACTTCATCTTCTCCCACTACTATAGTATAGGGAATTTCCAAAGCATCGGCATATTTGAATTTTTTGCCCAGTTTGCTTTTCTCAGTGTATGCTATGCTCTTTACACCTTTTTTTCTGAGTTTGGAAACGAGTCTTATTCCTTCGTGGATATATTCGTCCATGGGGATTACTATCAAATCGATAAGACTCTGTTTTTTAGCTTCAACAATTTTTGCCTGAGTGAGTTGATAATAAAGTCTTGAAAGGCCTATGGAAAGACCTACCCCGGGAAGTTTCCTTTCAGTATAGTAGCTTGCAAGGTTTTCATATCTGCCTCCTGAACATACTGAGCCGATTTCCGGATAGTTATCCAGAATAGTTTCATAAACGGTGCCCGTGTAGTAATCTAAGCCTCTGGCTATTTTTAAATCAACTTTGTAATTGGCTTCCGGAATGTCGTAATCTTTAATATATTCTATTACGGTTTTTAATTCTTCAAATCCTTCTTCAAATATTTCATTTTCTATATTAAGTGATTCCAGTTTTGCAAAAATTTCGTCATTGGTTCCTTCTATTAAAATGAAATCCAGGATTTTATCCGCATTTTCTTCGCCTATACCTTCTTCAATCAACTCTTGAAGTACACTTTCCTGTCCGATTTTATCAATCTTATCCACTGTTCTGAGCACATTTGCCGAATCTTCTATGCCAAGGTATGAAAAGAACCCCTTTAAAACCTTTCTGTTATTGATTTTTACGGCAAATTCATCAAACCCTAAATCCTTAAACGTATGATATATTACCACGGGAAATTCAGCATCATTTGAAATATCAAGTTTTTCATTTCCTATGGTGTCTATATCGCATTGATAGAACTCTCTGAATCTTCCCTTTTGAGCCTTTTCGCCTCTATATACCTTCCCAATGTGATATCTTCTAAATGGAAAAGACAAATCATTAAAATGCTCTACAGTGTATCTTGCAAGAGGTACAGTCAAGTCAAATCTCAAGGACATATCCGTATCTCCCTTTTGAAATCTGTAGATTTGTTTTTCAGTTTCGCCGCCACCCTTTGCCAAAAGCACTTCGCTTCTTTCAATAACAGGTGTGTCAATGGGCAAAAATCCGTGATTTTCAAAATTTTTCCTTATTGTATCCATCATTTCATTAAAAAGTATTTGATCCTTTGGCAACAGTTCCATAAATCCAGGAAGAGTTGACGGTTTTACAATTTCGCTCATTTTGATTTCCCCCAATTCTTAAATAATGCTATTTTATCACATAAAACTATATTAATGTACTAATCTGTTGTTTTTTTACTATTTATATATTCCACCAACAAAGTGTAAAGCGGAAGGATGTATAAATAAAAGGCAAACAGTATAGCCGATTTATCCGCTTTTAAAGTGCTTAAGGGCACAGCTGATGCGATGGACCACGGTATCATTCCCGATATCAATATCGAAGAATTTTCTATAAATATCGCCAATTTCTGATCATCTGTTATCCCCTTGCAAAGTCGGTAATTTAAAACTGTAGCCAGAGATTGATTGCACGCTATCATACTGGTTATAATTCCTGTAACAAGCACGGCAAAAAAATCAAAAGTCCTTTCGGATAATTTGTATATCGCCGACTTAATATTTTCTAAAAGTCCCGTTCCTTCAAATATCCCCGAGTAGGTGGAAGCTATCATGATGATTATAGAAACATTTATCATTGATACCATTCCTCCGCCCTTAAAGAGCGCGTTTATATGTTCATTGGTTGATTCATAACCGAAAATTGAAAATTTAAGTATTTGTCCTGCACTTAAATCCTGAAAAAAATATGACAACAGGATTGCACAGACTATAGATACGCTCATGGTCTTCTTTACGTCGACTTTAAATAAGGACAAAACCACTATTACTAAGGCGGGAAGTATCATTACAGTTTCTAAATTGAAATTATCCTTTAACAGATTGATCGTCTTATAGTCCACAGAACTTGATCCCGCTCTTAATCCTATTATATAATAAAATATCAATGTCAGAATTGTAGGTACTATAGAAGTTTTAAACATAAGCTTCAAATTTTCAAAGAGATTTGTTCCGCTTATTTCACTGACCAATAATGCAGAAGTGGACATAGGAGAAAATCTATCTCCATAAAAAACTCCGCTTAACACAGCTCCTGCAACTATTGTATCATTTATTCCCATAGCTCTGGCCATGGAAATACATATTACACCCATAGTCGCTGCAGTGCCGAAGGATGTACCTATTAACATCGATAAGATGGAACACAAAATAAAAGTAACGGGAATAAAAAGCTCAGGAGTGATAAGCGCAGAACTTTTTACTATTATGTATGCTATGGTTCCCGAGGATTTCCATGTGGCGGTGATTATTCCTATGAGCATAAATACCTTTAGAATATTGGTCATCTGCAAAAATCCCTCATAGGCCATTTTTGAAATTTCAAAAATTGTATTTCCCTTTTTTATCCCATAAAAACAAAAGATTAAAAATCCTATCAAAAGCGCATAGATCACACTGTAACCCATCAACACAAAATAGAGCAGTATCAAGGAAAAAAGTGCAATTATAATTAACTCAAACATTTTTTACCCTTTGACTTCAAAACTTTTAACATCCAAATTTTCCTCAGGTTCATCTAAAAGCTTTGAAATTATTCTTTTAAAGTTTTGCACATTTCCTGATACATAAAAACTGATTTTCTGGTCTTTTCCACAAGATTCTATTCTAAGGCCCTCTATCATTCTTTTAAGGTCTTTGGATATTGATTTTGCAGGATCAATAACCTTTACATTCTTGTTGTTTTTTTTCAAAGCCATGTCAAGATTTTTCTTTGTGAAGGACAAATGAGTACATCCAAGTAATACAGTATCATAATCAAAATCCTTAAATTCTAAATATTTATTTAAAATTTCATAGCTTTCTTCACTTTCTCCCTTTCCGGACTCTACGATATTTACCAGCTCAGAACAACCCCTTATTTTCACATTGACCTTTGAATCCACTTTTTTTATAGCACTTTGGAAAGCATCACTCTTTGCAGTAGCATTAGTTGCAAATATCAATATGTTTTTGTTATGTGTTACCATAGCGCTATCCAGCGCTGCGGCTCCTATTACTGCAAGGGTCGGAAAATCAAAAAGGCTCTTGATTTCATCTAAGCAATAGCTTGCAGAGGTATTACTTGCTAAAACAGCCGCCTTCACATTTAGTTTTTTCAACTTTTCAAAAGACTCTATGGTATATGCTGTTATATCGCTTACATCCTTTTCTCCATAGGGCATTCTCGCCGTATCTGCAAGATATATAAAATCTTCCGTAGGAAAAGATTTTATAAGTTCTCTTAAAATACCCAAGCCCCCAACTCCACTATCAAATATTCCTATAGGCCTCTTATCTGAAAAATTCATAACATCGCTCCTATTTAATACGATAACTTAAATAATCAACCAATATTATTTTATCAAAGTATAGATTAAAAGAATAGTACTTTAACTTTTTATTAATTTGCAAAATATTTTTTGGGTATAGAAATATAAAGCGTGGTGATATTATGATCTATTTATTTGCAGGCAGATCCGGCTCCGGAAAAACAACTCAAGCGAATATATTAAAAAAACAACCCAACTTCTATAAAATAACCACCTATACTACCAGAGGTAAACGAAAAGGTGAAATCGAAAATGTGGATTACCATTTTATTTCCAAGGAAGATTTTTTTAATTTGAAAGAAGAGAATTTTTTCATAGGAGCAGCGGAATTTGCCGGAAATTATTACGGAATATCAAAAAAAGATTTGGAAAAATACGCTAATAGCTCAAAAAATATAATACTGGTGTTGGAGCTTGAGGGGATAAAGGAAATAAAAAAGAACTTTAAAAATGCCATCTGCATTTATCTTTATTTAAAAGAAGAAGAAATGGTCAAGAGAATGAAAGCAAGAGGAGACAGTGACGAAAAAATAAAAAACAGGCTTGCAAATCTGCAAGACTTCGCCCCCTACTCCGATTACATAATAGACGCATCGAAAGGCGTAGATGAAATCGCAAAGGAAATAATGGATATTGTATGCAAATTATCCATTAAATCGTAATTTTTATCTTGTTTTTGTTATATGATATATTTTTTCAAAAAAATTAAAAAAAGGAAAGATCTTGAATTTAGCGTTCTTTCCTTTTTATGCTTTTATATCAATAATTTTCCCGCATTGGATAGATATGAGCTCACTCTTTCAAGAGCTATAAGCACCTTTTCATAAATCAGTCCGCTTTCAGGATCGCAGATACCAGATTTCATTCTGTTCAAATGAGAAACTCTGTAGTCGACCGTCTCACCTTCAACAACCTTATTGGTCGCTCTGAGCTTTTCAATCTTTTCCTGCTTATCAATTTTTGAATATATAACCTCAAACATTCCCGATATGGCTTTGTCTATGTTGTCAATTTCCTTTACAGAGACTTCAGTATACGTAAGTCCCCTTTCCATGTTGGTCTTTGCAAATTCAGCTATGGATTTTAAGTGATCTCCTATTCTTTCTATATCTCTTACTATTCGCATATAATTGGTGAAGTTCTCAGCGATACTGTCATTCATTCTGTCACCTAAGACATCGATTATGTACTTTGTTATATTTGAGTTTAAAAAGTTAATTGTCTCTTCATTTCTAAATATTTTGTCGTATTTTTCCTGATTGAAGTTTAAAAATATACTCATTGTAGATTCGTAATTTTCTCTTGCAAGGTCTACCATTCTGTTGGTTTCAGCTCTGATATTTGTAAGAGCCAAGTTGGCATCGGTCATATTTCTGTCAGTTATGTATTGCAAAGACAGAGAATCCGCCTTTTCATCTTTGCCGGGTATTAATTTAGTTGCAAGTTCGGCAAGTTTTTTTGAAAAAGGAAACAACATCACCGTTGTAGCAATGTTGAAAAATGTGTGCATGTTGGCAACCTGAGCCGCTCCTCTGGGTCCCGATATATCTATTATAAAATCCGCTATGGGTAAAGCTCTCGCCAAGGTTATGAATATCAAAGTTCCTATAAAATTGAAAAGTACGTGCACCGCTGATGTCCTCTGCGCGTTTTTGCTGGCTCCTATTGCAGATAATACCGAGGTTATACATGTGCCGATATTAAATCCGAATATTATGTACATGCTTGAGTGAAGATCTATTAGCCCTTGACTTGATATGGCTTGTAATATGCCCACAGATGAAGATGATGATTGTATTATTGCTGTGAAAATCGTACCTACTACCACTCCTAAAATCGGATTTTTAAACTTGGTCATAAGTTCTACAAATATCGGTTCGTCTTTTAAGGGTTTCATTGATGTGGACATCATTTCCATCCCTATAAAAAGCATTCCCAACCCAAGTATTACCTGCCCTAAATACTTCGATCTGTCACTTTTTGAAGCCTTGTATATAACAAAGCCCGAAAATGCGATCAATGGAGCGATTTTCGTTATATTGAGGGCTACAAGTTGACCTGTGACTGTAGTCCCGATATTTGCTCCCATTATTACTCCTACCGCTTGAGAAATGGTCATTAATCTCGCATTTACAAATCCCACCACCATTACCGTGGTCGCTGATGAAGATTGAATTATAGCGGTAACTACAACTCCTACCAGTACTCCCTTTAAAGGGCTTGAAGTGAGTTTTTCTATTGTGGTATGGAGCCTTTTTCCTGCGACAAGTTCAAGAGCCGAACTCATCATTTCCATTCCGAATAAAAATAAAACCAAACCACCCATCAAGCCCAACAAATAGCTTATTGACATTTCTACCTCCTCATTACTCTTTAATGATAACCTAAAAGGTAAATTTTTTAAATAATAAAAGTAATTTTCGTAAATTATTTTTTACTATTTGTGCAAAAATCATCCCTATGTTTCAGATTACTATGACTATTAATCACTACGAATAGTGAAAGCAACTATAAAAACAGAGGGGACGATACCCTAATCGTCCCCAATGAACACTGTACCTACAAAAAATAAGTTCAATGTTGAATACGTCCCAGAAAAAATAATAAAGGACAAGTATTTAAATACTTATCCTTTATTAAAATATCTCTATTCAGATTTTAAATTAAATTTTTTGTGAAAATATCCGCTGGTTCCTGCCAGTGCTCCGAAGATCAGTATTCCTCCCACTATAATTCTAAAGTTCAAGGGATCTGAAAATATTATTACTCCCATTATCGCCGCTATGAATATTCTGCTGGCTGATACCAGCGCTCCTGTTGCGTTATCCACGTACTTGTAACCTTCCGTGATGAATATCTGTCCCAAAAATCCTGCAATGCCGGCAAGCAATATATTTATTTTTACAATAAGACTCGTTCCCACAACTTTGGGTAAATCAGGAATTGCAAAGGGTAAATTCACAAACATGGCTATAAGCATTACATAGAATATTATGGTACAAGTTCCGTCTGTTTTTCTGGCTTCCTTCAGAGACAACACACTGACCGCTCCGGCAAGTGAAGATAGAAATGCAAAGGCATCACCAATATTTATATTGTCAAATTTCGGATATGCTATTAAGTAGCAACCGAGCATTATTATAGTCAGGTAGACATAACTGCTTTTTTTAATCTTCTCTTTATAGACCAGAGGCGCAAGTATTAATACAAATATAGGGTAAGTCATCTGAAGCATGTTCGCATTTGTAATAGTCGTGTACTGAAATCCCATGGAGAAAAATAATATGGACATTCCGTTAAATACACTTCTTAGGAAAATATGCTTAAACCTGTTGGGTTTCAAGGACATGCCTTTTGCCTTCATGTATATGAACATGAGTATTGCACCTATGGTAAATCTCGCAAAGGAGCTCATGGCTCCTGTCAGTTCGGAATTTTGAGTTACCAACTTCCCGAAAGACGAACTGGCAGCAAAGCTTACAGCCGATAACAGTATTAGAATTATCCCTTTATTAACTGAATTCTTTTCCATAATTCCGCCTTTCGCTCACTTAACTATTCAATTTTAAGCAAGACTTTTTCAACTCTGTTTCCGTCGACTTCCAAAACTTCAAACTGCATGTTTTCAATTGAAGCTTTATATCCAACGACAGGCATGTCGTTGTTCCTTTCTATTATCATACCCCCAATGGTGTTGGAATTGCAAATAAATAGCTCCTCGTCCAAGTCCAGCTCTTGACACAAGTCTTTTATATTGATATCTCCAACTAATTCATAGGTGCTTTCAGATAATTCTTCTATCGGTTTTTCTTCGTCGTCATACTCGTCATAAATTTCTCCAACCAGTTCCTCAACGAGGTCTTCTATGGTTACACAGCCCATGGTTCCGCCATATTCATCTGTTACGATTGCCATCTGAACCTTACCCCTGTTCAAAAGTTTAAAAACCTTGTGCAACTTCATGGTTTCATGAGCAAAGCATGTATCCAGCAGTGCTTTTCTCAAAATAACATGAAAATCTTCCTTTTCTTCTTCCCTTGATGTTATAAATCTCTCCAAAAATATATTGGTGTGAAGTATGCCTATGATATTATCTATGTTTTCTTCGTAGACGGGTATTCGTGAATAGGGCGAGTTTAAAATTATTTCTTTGATCTCCTCTTCACTGTCGTTTAAATCTATTGCCAACATATCTCTTCTGGAAGTTATTATGTTGGATACGGATATATCTGAAAAACTCAATGCCGATTGAAGCAAGTCCGATTTTTCCTTGTCAATTACTCCGTCGTTTTCGATATTTTCTATGATGTCTATTAAATCTCCCTCATCAAAGAACTCATCCTCTGAATCCACCCAAAGTCTCGACAGTTTGCCAACTAAAAACACCACCAAGGCTACCACGGGTTTCAAAATCGTCATTATAATTTTTAAAGGAAGTGCAGCAAAGCGAACGAATTGAAAAGATATCTTCTTAGCTATTACCTTGGGTGTTATCTCTCCGAATATCAAAATTATAACCGTCATGGCTGCAGTTGCGATAAATGTTGCTCCTCCTCCCACAAGCTCCATTACGATAACTGTTGCTATGGATGATGCCGCTATATTTACAAGGTTGTTTCCGATCAGTATGGCACTCAATGAGTCGTTGAAGTTCTCTGCGATTTTAAGTGCAACCCCTGCCGTCATATCTCCTGATTCGGCTCTGGTTCTAAGCCTTATTTTATTTACTGATGCAAAAGCTATTTCCGATCCTGAAAAAAATGCGGAGAAAATTATACAAATTACTATTCCTATGTAGGGCAGTATATTCATAGAACATCTCCTCCCGATATTTCCATAGGTGAAATTTCATCTTCTTCATCCCAAATTTCACCTACAAGTTCCTCGAGAATATCCTCTACGGAAACTATCCCTTTTACTTTTTTATCTCCGTCTAAAACTATTGCAAGGTGGTTTTTTGCCTCATTCATCTTTTTAAGGACTACGTCAATTTTATCATTTTCTCTGACGAAGTAAGGATCATGTTCTATATCCTTCAGTTTAATATTGTCGGATTTAATGAGATTTCTGTAGAATTCCTTTTTTTGAACTATGCCTGTAATTTTGTCAGTAGTCTTATCATATACAGGATATCTGGAATATCCGGAATCTATTATGACCTCTTTGATCTTGTCGAAGGGCCAGTTTATATCTATGGCGACTACATTTTCAATTCTTTGGTATATATTCTTTACAGTCTTTACATTAAAATCCATTGCCGACAGAACCAACTCCTGTTTTTCCAGGCTTAATTTACCCTCTTCTCCTACAGATTTTACTATTTCATAAAATTCTTCCTCATTTATCAGAGGTTCGTCATCTGATGGGAAAAGTCTTGAAAAGAAGTCCGATACTGCCATGAATACCATGTTCAATGGTTTGAACAACACCATGAAAACTTTGAGAGAGCCTGATATTGAAAGGGCATAATTCATGTTGGATTTACCGAAACTCTTCGGAATCATTTCACTGAATAAAAATACCACTATGGTGGATAAAATAGTTGAATATTTTACATAGCTTATTCCGAAGTGTTTTGTAGTAAGCGCCGTCACCAAGGATGCAAAGCCTATATGCGTTATATTATTGCCAATCAAGAGCGTAGTGAGTGCACTGTCGAAATTATTTACTATATCAAGTGCATTTTTGGCTTTTTTATTTCCGCTTTCAGCATATTTTCTAAGTTTTATTTCATTTATAGAGGCAAATGTTATCTCTGCCGATGCGCAATAAGATGCTCCGATAAGAAGTAGGAACAATATTATCACCTGCAGATACCCGTCACTGTCCATATACTCAACTCCTATAAAATTCACTTCGACTTGGACCATCGGAGGAATGTTTTGTATATATTTTAAATACAATAAAGCTCCCTCCAAAATTCGAAGGGAGCTTTTAATACTTTATTTATCGAATTCTTCAAAAAGTCCTTCTACTGCTGTTCTGGCCGCATAAAAATTAACTTTTGGTGTTTCGAGATGTGCTACACATCCCGGAGTCAACATCATGCCCTTAGGTCCGGCTTCTCCCACAACTTCTCTCAAATGTTCTTTTACTTCGTGAGCTTCTGCAGTTGTGAGCCATTTTTCATTGATTCCGCCAAGCAGGCATTTGTCGGTGATTTCTCTGGCTTCCTTCATTGAAGGTACAGTCCATCTGTCGTGCCAGTTGACACATTGAACAGGATAGTCCGCCATTAATTTGAACATAGTATTATCTCCGTGAATATGTACTATGTTAAAATATGTCCCTTCGTTACAAGCCTCAAGAACTTGAAGATCATACTTGCTACCAAATTCTTTATATTCTTCCTCTGTCATGTAATCTGTTGTGGAACATTGTGATGCAAAGAAGAATCCTGCAACTCCGTATTTTTTATTTAAATTTACAAATTCAATAGTTGTTTTTGTTATTTCTTCAAGAGCATGATGAACATATTCCGGATTTGATCTTAAGTCATCAAAAATTCTCATTCCAGCAAGTTTTTTAGCAGTTGTAAGAGGACTGAAGATGGTTTGGACATAAGGTATTTCTTCACCCTTGAGTTGTTTTTGAAGTTCCTTTGTAAATTGAAGTTGTTTTCCATGTTCTCCGAAATATCCCGGAACCGCTTCTAATTCCTTCCAATCTTCAACGTTATCTATTGCGAATTTTCTTTCAAATACAGGTTGTGTCTCTGTGCAATAGTAAGTACAACTAAGTCCAAAGTCATGAGCTCCATAATTTCCGTAAGGCATCATCTTGATGAAATCCAAATCATATAAACGTGCATATTCGATAGTTTTTTCTGCAAGAGCTACCGCATCTTGATCCACCTCAGGCATGTGAAACCAAATACTGAAGGGTATTCTGTCAACTTTTTCTTTGTTAATAGCTGCTAAAACTCTTTCTTTTTTAGTCATTTTATTCATATATTACTCTCCTTTAAATAAAAATGAAACAACATACATATCTAAGATTTTTTAAATATCTTCTTAATATCTTCCCAGAAGGGAGATACCAGGAATACTATATTTATAGTCAACAATAACAAGGGTATGGGTTTTAACAATGCAGTCCATATATCCGCGCCATAAAGGGAAAGTGCTCTTCTTAAATTTATTTCCGAAGTCTTTCCCAGTACAAAGGCAAGTACAAAGGGTGCCATTGAGAAATTAGCCTTTATCATATAAAATCCGATAAATCCGAAGAACAATATCAGAAATATATCAAATATCAAATTTCTGTAAGTAAAGGCTCCCAGTACACAGAAAGTTCCAACTACAGGTATTAAAACGCTTTTTGGAATAATAGTCACTCTTGCATATAATGGTGCTCCGAACAGACCGATAATCAAAATAAAAATATTTGAAAGCAACAGACCGAAAATCAGTCCGTAAGCTACATCGGCACTTGCAGTGAACAGTTGTAATCCCGGAGCAAGCCCGTGAATTAAAAGTCCTCCCAAGAACAAAGCTGATGTACCGTTGCCCGGTATTCCAAGAGTCAGCAGCGGTACTAAGGATCCTCCTACTACTGCATTGTTTGCAGCTGATACGCAAGCAAGTCCTCTTTCATTTCCTTTTCCGAAGGTTTCGGGATGCGGATCCATTTTTTTTGTAATATTGTAACTGATTCCGGCTGCTACAGTTGTACCTGCAGCAGGAATAATTCCAACTATAGTTCCTATTATTGCAGACCTGATATTTGTTCCCAATATGTGCAGATGATCCTTTGCAGACAGGAAAGGACTTCCCTTCATGCTTGAGTTATCTATGGCTATTGATTCTTGTTCTTCCGAAACCATTATCAATACTTGAGATACTGCAAAAAGTCCAAGTACTACAGGCAGTAATGGGAGTTCGTCGTATATCTCATGTATTCCGAAGTTAAGTCTGCTCTTGCCTGTGACTCCATCATATCCAACTACGGAACACAAAAGTCCAAGAGCTGCACTGGCAAGTCCCTTAAGCATGTTTTCTTTAGATAAACCTACTATGATTACTATACCCATCATAGTAGTTAAAAATAACTCCACAGGTCCAAATTTAATTGCAATTTGCGCAAGAGGCGGAGCTATGAACAAAAGAGCCAAACCTCCGGTAATTCCTCCGATAAAAGCACTGAATGTAGTTACTCCAATAGCTTTTAGACCTTCTCCTCTAACAGTCATCGGATATCCGTCTATTGTCATAAAAAGCGAGTCGTCGGTTCCGGGCGTATTTATAAGTACGGCGGTGATATTTCCTCCGAAGGAAGCATTTACATATATTGCCGCAAGGGTAATAAGACCTGTTACAGGTTCAAGTCCGAAAGTAACGGGTAAAAATATTGCTATACCGGTTGTAGCTGACATACCGGGAAGTGCTCCAAGTATTGAACCCACTACAGAACCTATTGTCAACCACAATAAATTGTCAAATGTGAATATTTGTAAAGCGTAGCCTAAAAAATCCATTCTCACCCCTCCTTAAATCAGTATTCCGCTCGGTATATTGAGCTTTAATAAAACTTCAAAGAATAAATACACTGCAATAGGTGTAAATATTGCGACACCCAGCATTACCTTTTTATTTCTTTGACCTAATGCATACATTGATCCAAGCAGGTATATCGGCGTGGAAACATAAAAGCCAAAAAAGCTTATCAATATTACGTATACAAGTAATAAAGCTCCGAATTTAACAGATTTCAAGGTTCCGCTAAAATCAAAGGTTTCATTCTTTCTGGGCCCGAATATGGAACTAAGCAATAAAATAGTAGCCAATACAATTGCAATTCCTGAAACTATATAGGGGAAAAATTTCGAATCCATATCGGGAATTTTGCCTGCCTCAAAAATAAATACAATTGCCCAAACATAAAGAAGAATAACCGATATAAAATTATAATTAAATTGTTTTTTGGAATTTTCAGTTTTATTTTCTTTTGATTCCATTTATACTCTCCTTAATTTTTTAAAAAGGGGAGACAAGCTCCCCCTTTTACTAAATAATTATTGCCAAGGTTCATCTGCCCATAGTTTAGTAAGCATGTCATAAAATTCTCCAAAGGATGCTTTTACTTCTTCTCCTGTTAAAGAATCTGTGGGAGCTTGCATTTCTTCAGCTTGTTTTTTTACTTCAGGGTCATTGGCTGCAGCAACTAAACAGTTTTCCAAATATTGTCTGATTGGTTCAGGCATATCCTTAGGTCCTGATACCGCTCTTGTATTTAATTGAATTACATCATATCCGCTTTCTTTATATGTCGGTACATCGGGCATAAATTCCGATCTTTCATTGTTACCTGTCGCCAACACTTTTATTTGACCGTTATCGACAAAGGTTGTAGTGTCTGTGATGTTCAAGCAAAATGCATCAACATGTCCTCCAATTACACCTGCCATTACATCTGCTCCCCCGTTAAAGGCTGTAGTATTGAACTTTGCTCCGGAAGCTTTTTCAATAAGTTTTACTGTAAGTCCTTCCGATCCTATTACAGATGTAACTCCGAGCGAAATTTTTCCGGGATTTGCTTTAGCGTCATTTACTAAATCTTCAAGGGTGTTGTATTTAGAATCAGCAGCTACTCCGATAGCTCCCGGGTCGCTCATTAAACTGAATATATATGCGTATTTATCAAATCCGAAGTCTACATCATTTGCTTCTGCAACGCTTGGAATTAACATGGCTGTAGGTGTAAATCCTATTGTATATCCGTCGGGTTTAGCGTTTGCAAGTGCATTCCATTGAATTCTTCCACTCGCCCCCTCTTGATAGTTAACTATCATGCCATGTTTCCAGCCTTCCATTTCTTTAATTTTGTCAAACAAGATTCTTATATAAGCATCTTGAACTGATCCCGGTGAGAATCCGTAAAGATATTGTATTTCCTTGTTTGGATAATCTTCAGGTACTCCCTCAGGTCTTACGATTCCACTTGCTGATGTAGTTTCACCGGCAACTTCTGTTTCTTCAGTGTTGGTAGCTTCTGCAGTATTTTCTGTTGCGTTGTTTGCAGGCTCTTCCGCTTTATCTTTTCCTCCGCATGCTGTCAATGTAAAAAGTAAAATAAGTGATAATACAGTAACCAACAAGTTTCTTTTGTTAAACATATTGTTCCTCCTTAAAAGTAAATCATTGAATAATTTAACTAATTATACCACAAAAACATATTTTTAGAATAAATTGTTTTCTTTGTGGTAATAGACTAAATAAATTGAAAAACTATTTATTATACAGCTTTTCGATAACATTTGATCACACAATATCCGATAAATTCCTTGATATTATAAATGCTTAATTTTTTTCGTATTCATTTTCAAGCATTTCATTTAATATTACTTCGTCTGTCTTTTTCATTCCGTATTTTGCGATATTGCCCACAGTCCTTATGGTTTCATCTATGTTTTTTTTCACTATGCCGTCGCCTGAATGAAAACTATTCTTGGTCTTTGCTTGATCATAGGCTAAAAATCCATTTCTGATACTTGATGCAATCTTCATTGCACAAGAGGGTTTCGCCCCGTCACAAATTATTCCCGAATTGACTGCCAAAGCATTAGAAAGAGTTTCTTCTATTACCTCCTTTGATTCTCCTTTTAACATTGCAATTCCGCAAACGGAAGCCGAAGCTGCCGATACTACCCCGCAGTAAGCGGAAAGCTTTCCTATTCCTTCCTTCATATACAGACCCAACAAGTTTGCAAATATCAAAGCTCTATAGAGCCTGTCGCCTTCTATACCTCGATTTTTCGCATATACTATGATGGGAACCGCTACGGTGATACCTTGATTTCCCGAACCTGAATTTATTATTACAGGCATTTCACAACCGCTCATTCTCGCATCGGAGCCGGCACTGGCATAAGCTGCCAATTGCTCTCTTTCATTATCGCCGGCTGAATTCATAATAATACTTCCGATATTTGCACCCCAGTCATTTTCAAGACCTTCCAAAGCAATTTCATAATTGTATTTTATTTCAAGGTCCAAAATGTCTTTTATGTCTGAATAATCAGTATTTAAAGCGTAGTCGTATATTTTGTCGAAACTTAAATCAACCTTTGCATCTTCAAGTTTTTCTACAGGTTTTTCAAATACCAATTCACCATTTTTTTCTATGGACACGATATTTGTGTGGTCATGTTCAATTACAACCCTTGCGCTGTTTTCCCCTTTTTTGAGAATTACATCGATATATAGTTCCGCAATCCCCGGAACTAAATTCACCTCGCATATCCCCTCTTTAATCAGCTCATCACATTCCTTGAGCCTTGACTTGTCTATATTTTCTAAAACTTCAAGCTTTCTGCCGGCATTTCCAAGCAAAGCCCCGGCTACAAGGGATATTTCTATTCCCTTTCTTCCTTCGGTTCCCGGCACTTTGACTGAATTGGCATTTTTTATCATATTTCCCGATAAATTTGCAATTATCTTCTCAGGTTCTTCGCCAAGCTCCTCCTTTGCTTTAGCAGCGGCATAGGCCAAGGCAATGGGTTCAGTACAGCCGAATGCCGCTAAAAGCTCTCTTTGAATAAATTCTTTATATTCCATGGCACTCATCTACTCCTTTATGTTTTCAACTAATTTTCTTTCTATATATTATATATGCAATTTATATGCCAACTTTTGATGAGTTTACATCTATTTTACAAGACTATGTCTTTTCTCATTTTTGCAAATTATACAATTTTATTTGCATTTTTGCGAATTGTTTGATAATATTTTTACGGGTGATAATATGCAACAACTTGAAGATATTAAAAATTCCGTTATAGAGGTGGCGGATGCCATCAGTTCCATATTGTCCGTAGATGTTACGGTCATAAATTCGGACTTGGTGAGAATAGCCGCTACAGGTAAATACAAGAGTAAAATCGGAGAAAAACTCCCCCATGGATGTTCCTATGATTTTATTTTAAATACAAAGAAAGCTGAACTCATTGAAGAGAAATCCGACAGTAAAAGATGCCTTCAATGTTCAAAAAACGAAAATTGCGAAGAATTTTCCACAATAGGCTATCCCCTGCTTACAAAGGACAAAGAAGTCCTCGGTGTAATCGGATTAATAGCTTTTAATGAAGAACAAAAGGAATACATCTACTCACACAAAGAGGAAATCGGAATTTTTTTAGAAAAGCTAAGTTTATTGTTAGCGGGAAATCTAAACTATGAATCAACTATAAACAATCTGTCTTTGAGAAATGAAGAATTTTCAAATATAGTAAATTCCATTGACTACGGAATAATTTTAACAGATAAAAATTTAAATATTAAAAATATAAATAAAAAAGTTTTACATCTGCTGGGATTTAAAAAAGAAGATCTATTGGATAAAAATATCAAGGATATTTTTGATGGTTTTAAAGTCGATGTGACCCAGGGCGTCTATTCTTTAAAAGACAGAAAACTCGGCGAAGGCAATGAATTCATCGTAAAAACCATTAAAAATCTGCTTGCTGAAGAGATTGAGAGCTATATATTTCAAATTTCCAACTATTCTAAGGCACTTATAAATGCCTATAACATAATAGGAGATCAAAACAACATCGATTTCGAGCATATTCTCGGAAATTCCGAAGCCATTAAAAATACCATCACACTTGCAAAACAAGTTTCGCAAGGAGATTCTTCGGTGATTATAAGAGGAGAAAGCGGAACCGGAAAGGAACTTTTTGCAAGGGCAATTCACAGAAATTCCAAGAGAAAACACAATCCCTACATTGCTATAAACTGCGCAGCAATACCGGATAATTTACTGGAAAGCGAGCTCTTCGGTTATGATGAAGGGGCCTTTACAGGCGCAAGAACCTCAGGCAAGGTGGGAAGACTTGAGTTGGCAAATGGAGGCACTCTGTTTTTAGATGAAATCGGCGATCTGCCTCTGAGCCTTCAGCCTAAGCTGTTAAGAGTTTTGCAAGATGGCAACTTTGTGCGATTGGGCGGAAAAAAAACCATCAATACAAACTTCAGACTTATAACCGCCACAAACAGAAATCTGGAAGAAATGGTAAAAGGCGGACAATTCAGAGAGGATTTATACTACAGATTAAACGTAATACCAATAAATATTCCTCCTCTGAGAAAAAGAAAGGAAGACATTAAAATAATAGCTAATGCAAAGCTGGAAGAATATTGCATAAGACTTTCAAAAAATCACAAAGTCTTTTCCGAGGAACTGTTAAAAATTTTTGAAAATTTCCCTTGGAGGGGAAATGTACGAGAACTTGAAAATATAATCGAGTACTTGGTAAATGTATCCCATGATGAAATAATCACATCTGAGCAATTGCCTCCTACCTTTAATGAAAAATCCGGAGAGATAAAAACTACAAAGGTCATAAACTCCATAGAGCTTAAAAATAAAACCCTCCAGGAGATGACGGATGAATTTGAAAGAGAAGTGTTATTAAATTTAATATCAATCTATGGCAGCGACACAAAATCAAAAAATAAAATAGCAGATAAATTAAACATCAATTTATCCACTCTTTACAGAAAATTATACAGGTACAATATCAATTAAATGAAATGTGAAAATGTAGAAGGCGGACGAGGGAATCCGCCCCTACAGTCCAGGGTAAGGGTGAATGTTCATCATTAATTCTTACATTAAAAATAGCGGGAATAATCCCGCTATTTTTTATTTTATTGATATTCCGCATATAAATTCGGTATTAAATAGTAATGGGGTTTCTTCTTTTCTTCCTTTTCCTCTTCCATATTCTTCTTGGCTTGGGCAAGCATCAGCTTAATTCGGTTAAATTGATTTACTTCACTTGCCGAGGCATCAAAGTCTATGGGGACAATATTGGCTTTGGGATAATCCTCTCTTATGGCTTTTATAACTCCCTTGCCCGTTATGTGATTGGGCAGACACCCGAAGGGCTGTACGCATACGATGTTGGGTACAGCCATTTCAATGAGTTCCACCATTTCAGCCGTCAACAACCATCCTTCTCCGTATTGATTTGCCAAGTCTACGTATTTTTCAGCGAGTTTCATGAGATGTTCGACTTTTTTAGGCGCTTCGAACTTCGTTCTTGAGAGTCTGTACCTTATATATCTCCTATATCTTTCGATATATTCAATTCCTATGTCACAAATCAATGCCGGAAGCTTGTCCTTTGAAAGCTTTTTATTCTTTATATCCGCATTTTTAAAGGAATACATCAAAAAGTCCGTAAGATCGGGAATTACCACTTCCGCCCCCTCTTTTTCAAGTTTTTCAACTATGTGATTGTTGGCTGCCGGCAGATATTTAACGAGTATCTCTCCAACTATTCCCACTCTTGGTTTCTTTATATTTTCAACTTCAAGTTTTTCAAATTCAAATATCATGGAACTGACATTTTTTCTGAAATTGAGCATTGAAAAATCTTTTTCGTGAGCGCATTTCTTAATCCATCTGTCCTTCAATAGGGTACTTGACCCCTTTATCTTTTCATAGGGCTTGGTCGCTTGGTAGAGTCTCATTATCAAGTCTCCATATAGCAAGGATATTACCACTTTTCTCAAAATTCTGACGGATTGACTGAAGTTGAGTTTAAGTCCCGGATGGGATTCTATCCCTTGGAAGGATAAGGCCAGTACCGGCACATGTCCAAACCCCGCATCGGCTATTGCCTTTCTTATAAAGCCTACATAATTTGATGCACGGCACGCTCCTCCCGTTTGAGCCATTACCAAGGTCAAGTTGTTCGTATCGTATTTACCGCTTTTCAGCGCATCTATGAACTGTCCCACCACAAATATCGAAGGATAGCAAGCGTCGTTGTTTACATAGTTGAGTCCCTCATTTATGACGGATTTTGAAAGATCATGTAGAACCTCCACATTAAATCCTTCATCCTGCAATATACCTTGAAATACTTCAAAGTGTATAGGAGCCATTTGAGGTATAAGCAATGTGTGCTTATCTCTCATTTCCTCTGTGTACTTTAGAGGCTCTTTATATTCAATTTCTTTAATTTGCTGTTTTTGTTTCTTTTCTACGGCTTCAATCAAGGATCTTATTCTTATCTTAATTGCTCCCAAGTTGTTTACTTCATCTATTTTCAATACGGTATAGATTTTTCCGTATTCCTTCAGAATTTCGTTTACTTGATCAGTTGTAACGGCATCTATCCCACAACCGAAGGAATTTAGCTGTACCATCTCCAAATTGTCTTGCGTTCCAACGAATTTAGCGGCTCTGTAAAGTCTTGAATGGTACTTCCATTGGTCTAAAACTCTAAGCTTGTTTTCAATATTTGCAAGATGATCAATGCTATCTTCCGATAACACTGCAAGACCCAGCGAATTTATGAGTTCAGAAATTCCGTGATTTATTTCAGCGTCTGCATGGTAGGGTCTGCCTGCCAGGACAATTCCCTTTATCCCCTTTTCTTTAATTATTCTCAGAGTTTCTTCTCCCTTAGCCCTTACATCCATTTTGTATCTGTCGGATTCTCTGTATCCAAGTCCCACAGCTTCTCTTATATCCGATTTTTTAATGTCCTTGAAGACTTTGCTCAGTCTGTTGACCAATTTATCTCTGTTGTTGAAGGATATAAAGGGGTTTAAAAACTTCACATCCTTTTTAGACAAGCTTTCAAGGTTATTCTTTATGACTTCACTGTATCCTGCAACTACCGGACAATTAAGAGTGTTGTCCGCATTTTCATAATATTGTTCTTCATAAAACACCGAAGGATAAAATATGAACTTAACACCCTTGTCAATTAAATTCTCAATATGCCCGTGGGTAATCTTAGCCGGATAACATGCCGTTTCAGATGTTATGGATTCTATTCCCCTTTCATATAGCTCTCTGCTTGATTTATCCGATAATACCACACTGTATCCCAAGTATGTGAAAAAAGCATGCCAGAAGGGATAATTTTCATACATGTTCAAGACTCTCGGAATCCCCACTACACCTCTTTTTGCCTTTTTCGAATCAAGGGATTCATAATCAAAGAGTCTTTCGTATTTGTATTTATATAGGTTCGGGAGTTCTTCTGCATCGCTTTTCACTTTGCCGGCTCCTCTTTCGCATCTGTTGCCTGTGATATATCTTCCTCCGTTGGAGAAAATATTTACGCTTAAAGCACAATTGTTGGTACATTGTCTGCAGTTTGTAGAAATACTTTTATATTCAAATTTTGCAAGTTCATCAGCATCTATGATTTTTGAGCTTCCCGTGGATTTTTCCTTTACAATAAGCGCCATGCCCAAAGCTCCCATAAGTCCTGCAATTTCCGGTCTGGTTACGCTTCTACCTGTTAAAATTTCAAAGGCTCTAAGTACTGCATCGCTTAAAAATGTTCCGCCTTGGACAACTATGTTCTTTCCAAGTTTTTTAGGATCTCTTATTTTTATTACCTTTTGTATGGCATTTTTTATTACGGAATAGGAAAGTCCCGCAGCGATATCTGCAACCTCCGCCCCTTCCTTTTGTGCTTGTTTTACGTTGGAGTTCATAAACACCGTACATCTGCTTCCCAAATCTACCGGTTTTCTGGATTTCAAAGCCACTTCCGCAAACTCCTGAGGAGTCATGTTGACCGAGGTGGCAAAGGTTTCAAGAAAAGAACCGCAACCCGATGAACAAGCTTCATTTAGAAGTATTGATTCTATGACTCCGTTATTTATCTTCATGCTCTTCATATCTTGTCCGCCAATATCCAAGATAAAATCGACATCAGGATCAAAAAACTTCGCTGCTCTGAAGTGAGCTATGGTTTCAACTTCACCGAAGTCTAAATTTAAAGCTGCCTTTAAAAAATCTTCCCCATATCCTGTAGCTCCGGCAGCAGCGATATAAGCATCGTCATTTTTTAAAGCATAGATTTTTAAGAGGTTTTCTTTCGCAATATCCAAGGGTTTACCTTCATTTGAACCGTAAAAGGAATAGAGAATTTCATTGTTTTCAGACAACAGCACCACCTTTGAAGTGGTTGAGCCGGAGTCAATGCCCAAGTACATCGCACCTCTGTATGTTGTTATATCCGCTCTTTTAACATCCTTAGTCTTATGAGCTTTTTTAAATTCAATAACTTCTTCTTCACTGTTAAATAAAGGTTCTAATATTGATTCTGTTCTTTCATAGGATTCTTTTAAATTATTTATTTTATCGTATAAATTGATAAAGGAGATGCATTTTTGTTCTGCACTTGCAATAGCCGCTCCAATAGCCACAAAAATTTGTGAATTTTCAGGTGATATTACTTCCTCGTCCTTTAATCCTAAAGTCTTGACAAATCGTTCCTTAAGCATGGGTAAGAAATGAAGAGGTCCGCCTAAAAAAGCCACAGTTCCCCTAATAGGTCTTCCACAGGCAAGATTCGAAATTGTTTGATTTACAACGGATTGGAATACGGATATGGCTATGTCGGATTTGCCGGCTCCTTGGTTTATGAGAGCTTGAATGTCAGTTTTAGCAAATACTCCACATCTTGATGCTATGGGATAGAGTTTTTCATAATCCTCTGCAAGTTCGTTGAGTCCCGCAGCATCAGTTTGAAGCAGACTTGCCATTTGATCTATAAAAGCACCTGTTCCTCCTGCACATATGGAGTTCATTCTTTGCTCAACATTCCCTTTCAGATAGGTTATCTTTGAATCTTCACCGCCAAGCTCTATTGCCACATCAGTCTCGGGTATGAATTTTTGAATTGCCTCAGTACCGGCAATTACTTCTTGAACGAAATCTATTCCCAACATTTTATGGACGGTAAGACCACCTGAACCCGTTACTGCAATAGTTATACTGTCATATTTAAATTCATTGTAAATCTCTTTAAATATATCTTTAACAGTCTTCTTCACATCAGAAAAATGCCTTCTATAAGTTGAATACATGATGTTGAATTCTCCATCCAACACAACAAGTTTAACAGTGGTAGATCCAACATCAAGCCCCATGTGAATTCTCATACTTGTTAATACTCCTCCTTAAAATTACCTTTCTTCATATATATATATATACAAATATACCCCATATTATACTATATATATGAAGAAAGATGTATTTTTTAAGATAAATTTTACATAAAGTTTTTATAACTATATATTTTCAATAAAAAAATACCCTTCTTATTAAAAATAATGTATGAATTACAAAGGAATAAAAATTTTTATCGTAAAAAAAATCAGCTCTACCCCTTCAGGTTTTAGCTGATTTTTTAATCTTTAAATTTGCTTATTAAAAGATGCCTTATATTTTTATAGCATTTATATAAAGTCTATGAATGATAAAATAGATTTGTATTATCTTGATTTTAACATATTCACAAGTTTAAAAATCACACTTTGGAATAACTTGTTTTTTTCTAACAAAAAAAGATGGACAAAAGTCCATCTTTCTCAGTCTTCCGGGTTCGGTGCTCCCACCGGGCAAACATCTGCGCATGATCCGCAATCTATACAAGCGTTAGAATCTATAACGTAGATATCTCCTTCTTCTATACATCCCACCGGGCATTCGGGTAGACATGCTCCGCAAGCTATACAGCTGTCATTAATTACATATGCCATTCTTTAACACTCCTTAGTTTTTATTAATATAAGTAATCAAAATAAATATATTTTGTTTTATTATTTTATCACAATTCTATAATTTTTCCAAATAGTATATGCATTAAAAAAACGCAGTTACCTGCGCTTTTTTATCAGTCAGCACTATAGGGCAACAACGCTACTTGTCTTGCTCTTTTAATCGCTACTGTTATTTGTCTTTGGTGTTTTGCGTTAAGTCCGGTTATTCTTCTTGGGAGAATCTTGCCCTTATCGCTGATGTAGTTCTTTAACATAGCTACATCTTTGTAGTCAATTTTTTTTGTTTTATCCTTTTCAAAGGGATCGACCTTTTTTCTCGGTCTAAATCTTCTTTGCATATGTTCTAACCTCCTTAAAAGGGTATATCGTCATTATCAATGGGGAAAAATCCTTCATCTCCCATATTGTCTTGACTGTTGAAATCATTGGAATAAGCACTGTTAACAGGTTGTGAAAAGCCTTGGTTGCTTTGCGGTCTTCTCATTTGATTTTGAGTTTGTCCGCTATTTGCCGATTCAATAAAATCGATGGAATCTGCAATTACATCCGTAGTATAAACCGTTTGACCGTCTTTTTCATAGCTGCCCGTTTGAATTCTACCTGTAATACCTATTCTATTGCCTTTTTTAAAATAGTTGGCAATGAGTTCCGCCGTTTGTCTCCAAGCTGTACAGTTTATAAAATCAGCGGTAGGTTGATTAGCCGCTTCCGCTTCTCTTTTTCTTTCCTTTGACATTCTTCTGTCAACAGCTACATTAAATCTGACAACAGCAGTTCCGCTTTGAGTATATCTGAGCTCCGGATCTCTTGTAAGTCTGCCTATCAATGTTACATTATTCATATATTTACACCTACTTATCAAGTCTTACGACCATGTGTCTCATCACTGAATCGAGAATTTTTGAAACTCTGTCGAATTCTTCAACAGTTTCTTTATCAGCTTCAAATTCCACTAAATAATAAAAAGCTTCCTTGAAATATTCTATTTCATAAGCTAATTTTTTCATTCCCCATTCGTCAACTTTCGTAACTTTTCCTCCGTCTTCAAGGATTTTTTTAAGTCTTTCAAAATTAGCAGTTCTTTTTTCCTCATCTACATTAGGATAGAACATAATTATTACTTCATATTTATTCATTCCATTCACCTCCCTATGGACTTACGGCTTATTATTAAAAATAAGCAGAGTCGGCTTTTATCTGTAGCATTATATATTATTTAAACTTTCAAGTCAATAATTTACGATTAATTGATATATATTTTTAAAGGAACAACCATACATAAAAATCCGAAAATCATTATCCTATTCTTTCTATTAAAGCTCCAAGGCTTTTGAATTTTTTTTCAATATCTTCATAGCCTCTATCTATGTGAAAAATATCAGAAATTTCCGTTTCTCCTTCTGCAATTATGCCTGCGAGTATGAGCGCCGCCCCGGCCCTTAAGTCCGTCGCCTTAACCTTTGCTCCTTTAAGAGGTTTGCCTCCCTGTATAACAGCTTTTCTATCCTTTACAAAAATATCCGCACTCATTTTCTGAAGTTCTGCAACATGCATGAACCTATTTTCAAAAACTGTCTCTATTGCTGTGTTTTCTCCGGGAAGTGTCGTCATAAATGACAAAAATTGCGCTTGCATATCTGTCGGAAATCCGGGATAAGGAAGTGTCTTAATATTAATTGGTGAAGTTTTACCATTTCCGATTACTCTTATTTCATCATCTGACTCCTCGACTTTTATTCCGGCTTCTATGAGTTTTGCGATCACAGGTTTCATATGAGAAGATATTACGTTTTTAACCACTACATCTCCTCTGCTGATTGCCCCCGCCACCATAAAAGTACCCGCTTCAATTCTGTCGGGAATTATCTGGTGAGTACAGCCCTTGAGTTCCTTTACTCCTTTTATACTTATTGTGGATGTGCCGGCTCCTGAAACCCTTGCGCCCATTTTTCTCAAAAAGTTTGCAAGATCGACTATTTCAGGCTCCTTCGCGGCATTTTCTATTATTGTTTCTCCTTCTGCTAAGGTCGCGGCCATTATTATATTTTCCGTAGCTCCCACCGATGGAAAATCCAGATAAATTGCAGTTCCCTTAAGATTATCACAACTTGCACTGATTTCATCTTCTTCGTATATTATTTCCGCTCCCAGAGCTTCAAAGCCCTTCAAATGAAGGTCTATGGGACGAGAACCTATGTTGCATCCTCCGGGCAAACTGTTCTTTGTTTTACCGAGTCTTGCTAAAAGCGGACCCATCACCAAAAAAGATGCTCTCATTTTGTTCATGAGTTCATAATCGGTTTCATAACTATTTAAGCTCTTTGAGTTTATTTCCACTTTATTTTTATCTATCTTTTTTACGCTGCATCCTAATTTTTCAAGGACCTCTATCATTATTTCAACATCTTTTAAGTTCGGCACATCTTCCAATACTATATCTTCAGTACCGAGTATTGATGCGGCAAGAATAGGAAGCGCAGCATTTTTAGATCCGCTTATTCTGACGGAACCTTTCAATGCCGGGCTCTTTTTAACGATAATCTTTTCCAAAATATTCCTCCGTATATTATTTACTTAAATTATATCATATAATTTTGCTATTTAACTTATTTTACCCTATTCATTGGACTTTAAAGCCTCTATCATATTTATGCGTTTGAGCTTGTTGTGGAAAATAATCATCAACGCAAAACTCAGTCCTATTGTTATAAAGGCTGCAGTCAAGTAACTCCTTGCTTTTAACACCAGATTGAACATCATGTCATTGGGCTCAACTGCTCTTAATACTCCATAGTGCAATAATTTACCCACAAAAGTCCCTATGAAAATCCCCATCAAAGTCAACACTAAGGTCTCTCTGTAAATATATGCCGTGGTTTCCTTAGGATAGAATCCCAGCACTTTTATTGTGGATATTTCCCTTATTCTCTCTTCTATATTTATGTTTGTAAGGTTGTATAGAACAATTATCGCCAATAAACTCGATGCAATTATGATTACCCCCTCAACTTTGGAAATAGAGTACATGAATTTATTCATCGTATCTTCTATTATCGCTAAATCAAATGAAGATAGTACGGATTTATACCCTGAAAATTCAGACAAAGTCTCTTCCGTTTCCTCTTCATTTAAATCGGGAAGCTTTATTAAATCAGTGTTCGGCTCAAAACTTTTTCCAAAGAGCTTTTCATAATAATCTCTGCCCATGAAGATATAGTGTCCGAAGTACATTTCAGCAATACCTTGCACCTCCACCTTGTGAATGTCACCTTCTATGTCTATAATCTCAAGGGAATCTCCCTCTTTAACATCCTTTAGTCTTGCTATTTTCTCAGTTATTATTACACCTCTGTCGGGCAAATTCAATTTCTCCTGAGTTCTTCTGTCTCTGAGGTTAAAATAATCCCTGAGTTCTTCTTCCTCTTCGGGAACTAAGAGTTGCAAATTTTGATCCTTACCTGTGTATTCTACGTTGAAATTTTCTTGATAGATTTTTATATATTCTATATTTCTTCCATTTATGTCTTTTCTGTATTTTTCATAGGAATCTTTGTCGATTTCTCTGTCATAAGATATGGAGGCATCATATTTTTGAATATCTTTAAATTGTACCAGTTCAATTCCATTTATGGAATTTTTAATTCCGAATCCAAGGACCAGCAGAGCCATACATCCCATTATTCCTATTATGGTCATTACCATTCTGCCCTTGTATCTTAAAATATTTCTGGCCGTTACCTTATGCAAAAAGCTGAGTCTTGACCAAACAGGTTTTATCCTTTCAAGGAATATTCTCGTGCCGCCCTTTGGAGCCTTTACTCTTAAAAGATTTGCAGCATTGTCTTTTAGGATTTCATATACGGAAAATATGGCGGCTAATGCCGTGAACATTATCCCTACCAGTACTGCAAGCAGCATTCTCACGGGGAAAAAACTGAAGTTTAAATTACCTTCAAATATTGAAGCCGTAAAGTAAGCGTTGGCTATTACAGTTGGAAGTATATAGGATCCCGATACAACTCCGATTATACCCCCAATTAAGGATGCCAGTGCTCCGTATGTGAAAAACTTATTAGCGATTTCACTATTGGTAAATCCAAGAGCTTTGTAAGTTCCGATTATGGTTCTTTGTTCATCGACCATCCTTTTCATGGTGATAAAACTCACAAGGAGAGCTATCAAAAAGAAAAATACCGGGAATATCAAAGACAGCATATCCATCCTTTTTGAGAAGTCAAAATAGTCATTAAGCCCTTGATTTAAAGTTCTGGGGGTAATGGAATAAACGGGTTGTTTTAAAATCCTCATTATTCTTCTTGCATCGGCAAGTTGTTCTTCCCCTTCAGCGATTTTTTCCTGTGCATCCTTTGATTTATCTGCAAATTCAGCTTCTCCCTCTCTTAAATCTTCTTCTCCTTTGAATAAATCCCTGCTCGCTTCAGCAAGTTTATCTTCCGCTTTGCCGAGTTCTTCATTTAAGGTTTTTTCGGATTCTTCCAGAAATTCTTTACCAAGTTCGTACTTTCCCTTTCCTACTTCAAGTTCTTCCTTGCCTTTCATATAGTCTTCATAGCCTGAAGAGTACTCTTTTTCACCGTCTTCGTACTCTGCCCTTCCATCTGTTAATTCCTGTTTTGCATCATCAAGTTTTTTTCTTGCATCTTCAAGTTCCTGAAGTCCCTTTTCATATTCCGCTTTTCCGTCGGAGAGCTTCCTTTCGTTTTCAATGAGTTTTTGCTCTCCTTCTATGGATTTTTTCATTCCTTCTTCATATTGTTCCGTGCCTTGTTTTAACTGTTCCTTTGCCGCATCAATCTTAGCTTGTCCGACAATTAAATCTTGAGAAGATTCTCTTATGCTCTTTATGCCGGCCTTCGCCTCTTTGAGTTTTTGTTTATATACAGATATTTTCGTCGCATCGTTAAGTTCTTCCGGAAGCTTTGCGATCATGGCATCCATGCTGGCCTTTTGTGTCTGTGCCTGTGCAAGACCTGTCTGTGCCTGTGCAAGCTGAGTCTCAAGCTCTGTTTGTTGAGTTTTGAGAGTTTCTAATTGAGCAGTTAGGGCCTGCCTTTGTTCATCAGGTAGAGCCGGATCTAAAAGAGCAGCTTCAATTTGTGCAATACCTGCTTCCACCTGTTGCTGTCCCGCTTCAATTTGTGCAATACCTGATTGTGCCTCATCTATTTTACTTTCCAGCAATTGATAATTGGAAAAAAGTTCTTCAGCTTGATCAATTTGTGATAAAAGAGAATCTACTTCTGCTTCCACTTCGTTCAAATCCGCTCCGGATTTTCCTATGCCCGCTGCGATTTCTTCTATCCCCTCATCAATCTTTTTTTGCCCTTCTACAATTTTTTTCTCATTTTCGGCAATCTCCTGCCTACCCTCATCAAGTTTCTGTTTTGCTTCGGCAAGCTCAATCTTCCCCTTTTCTAATTCCGCTCTACCCTCAATCAGCTGCTTCTCGCCTTCTTCCAATTGAGTTTTACTGGTCTCCAATTTACCCTTGCCTTCTGCATATTCCCTTTCGCCATCGGAATATTCTCTTTCGCCGTCTTCAAGTTCCTTTTTTGCATCATCCAATTCTTTTCTTCCGTCTTGAAGCTCTTTATATCCGTCTGCAAGTTCTTTTTCCGCTTCCTTTATATCGGCTTCAGATTTATATAATTCGTCCTTTTTTTCCTGTAATTTTTCTTTACTCTCACCCGATTGCTTATCATAGTCACGCTTTCCCTTGGCATATTCTTCTCTGCCCTCTGCCAGTTTTTCTCTTGCATCTACAAGCTCTTCTTCACCTTCGGCCAAAGAATCTTTGGCATCTTTTATTTTGTCTTCTCCTTCTGTTATGTCCCCTTGAATATCATCTTGAAGTTCTAATAGTCTAAGAGCGGGAATATGCTTGAAATCCAAGTCCAAAGCTTTTTTATGCTCATCAAGAAGCGTTATGTATTCAGCAGAGGAAGTCTTCAGTCCTTCGGTGTCTTTGTAGGCTATTCTCACCATGGTGGGATCAATGTTAAAATTGGACGCACTTATATAAGCCCATCCCTTTATTTCTCCTAAACCTCTCAAGGACTGACCTCTTATTTCTCCCATGGAATTTTGTACACTGTCGAAAAATCCCACAACTTTGTATGTGTAATTTGAAAGATGACTTTCTTCATCTTTATTATCGCTGAATTTATTTATTTCTTTATTAAAATCAATCTTATCGCCTATTTTATATCCTCTGTCCCTCAATATTTCATCTAAAATTATTTCATCAGAGGACTCGGGGATTTTTCCTTCCGTGATGATGGGCATGTTGATTTTATAAGGCATATTCATTACTTTGAGGAGCAAAACGGAATCCTTCACCAATAGCTCTGTATCATATCCGTATTCAAGCTCTTTGATTCCCTCTTGGGATTCTATGATACTAATGTCTCTTTCATCAAACCCGATGGTGGTATTTATCAATATATCTTCATAATTTTGAGATTTTATTTCCCTTTCCAAGGTATCTCGCATAATTTGACCGGTGGTAATCAGCCCTATAAAGACAAAAACTCCAAGCCCTACAATAAGCAATATGGATATGAACCTGGAAATAGATCTTTTGATTTCTCTAAAGGTATCTTTGTTAATCAAATTCAAAACCTTCGCCTACCATTCTATTTCTTCAATTTCTTTAGGTTCCTTGTTAATTTCTATGTTTCTTACCTTTGCATCGGCAATCTCTATAACTCTGTCTGCAATGGGAGCTACTGCATTGTTATGTGTTATTACAAGCACTGTGGTTCCGAAGTTTTTGCTTAAATTTTTAAGTATCTTAAAAACCTGTCTGCCCGTATTGTAGTCCAATGCACCCGTCGGCTCGTCACATAGAAGAAGCTTCGGATTTTTGGCTATAGCCCTTGCAATTGCAACTCTCTGTTGTTCCCCTCCCGATAATTGTGATGGAAAATTGTTGAGTCTATGTCCCAGTCCCACCGATTCCAAAACTTCTTTGGAGTTCTTTGCATCCTTTACGATTTGTGCGGCCAATTCCACATTTTCCAATGCGGTTAAATTCGGTATCAGGTTGTAAAACTGAAATACAAATCCCATATCGTATCTTCTATAGGTGGTCAATTGCCTTTCATTCATTGTTGAGATGTCTTTGCCATCTACGATTATCTCGCCTGATGTGGGGGAATCCATTCCCCCTAAAATATTTAAAATCGTGGACTTTCCGGCACCTGAGGGACCTATTATAAAGGCAAATTCACCCTCTTGCACATTGAAGCTTATATTGTCGTTGGCTATAACTACAGCTTCGCCCTTTCCGTACTTCTTGTATAAATTTTTTATTTCAATAAATGACATATTCATCACCTTACCAATGTTAACTAATTATACCATATTTTATTAGTGTTGATATTTCCTATTTTACACAAAAAAAGAGAGATACAAATGTATCTCCCTTTGAAAAAGTCTTTTTATTTTTCCATCGATCTTAAAATCATCGTTGCAGCTTCCGCTCTTGTTGCATTGTTACCGGGTCTGAAGGTGTTGTCTTCATATCCTTTGATTATTTCAGCCTTCACTGCTTTTTGAACAAATTCCGTCGCCCAATCGGCAATTTTTTCTTTATCTGTAAAAGAAAGTTCGCCTTTTTCTTCAAGCTTTAGAACGCCTGACATTATCTTTGCCATTTCTTCTCTTGTTATGTTGTTATCAGGTGCGAATACCGCTTCGCTGTATCCGTTGATTATTCCAAGCCCTGCTGCATCGTCGATGTATTCCTTTGCCCAGTGACCTTTAATATCTTCGAAACTTGACTCTTTATCTGAATCAAGTGAGAATGCTCCGTCCAGTATCTTGATAAATTCAGCTCTTGTGATATTATGGTCGGGTTTAAATGTGCCGTCTAAATATCCGTTTATCAAGTTCTTTGAAATTAATTCTCTTATTGCAGCTTCTGCCCAGTGTCCGCTGACATCGGACATTTCAGTCTTAACTCCTGCAGTATCGTAGAAAGTATCGTTGTTTACTGCATAAATCGAGTTGGCAAGAAGTCTGAACAAGTGAGAAGTATGAGCTTTATTGGTCAAATCTTGTGCAAATAGAACTACATTTGAATCTTCAATCTTATCTACAGCTGCAACAGCCTTTCCTTTGATTACATCGTGGTTCGGCCACCAACCCGCTTTGTAGAAATCACTTGAGTCGGATACTTTAGATATTACTTTAGCTGTTGATGGAAGTGATGTAATCACTGTACCGCTTGCAATGTATCCGTAATCTGTAGCATCATAGCTTCCGCTTATAGTTGAATCTTGAGCATAATTCGCCTTTAACAATCCTTCGTTGGCATCTCCATCTTCAGCCATGTATGTGGTCAATGGATAAATTTTATTTGCTTCAAGTGCTCTTAGAGGTTTTCCTCCCACTGCTATATAGTTCTTTCCTGTTATTTCGGAAGATTTGATTTGTCCCGAAGAATCCACTATTGTATTTGCAGCGGAGAGGTTATCGACTAACTCAAATCCTAAATTCTTAAGAACGTATCTTGTTGCATCGGTAGTTGATGCATAATTTGAACCTGATGGAGTCAAATATACCTTTGGAAGAACCATGGCTTTGCTTTCAAGGTTTCCTTTATCCTCCATTGCATTGAGGTAGTATTTAGATGCTATTGCCGATAAATCTGTAGTTTTAACTACATAATCTCCAACTTTTACATCTCCGCTTGCCTTTGTAACTTGAGAAACCTCTTTGCCGTTTTTTAACAGTTCATTTACAAATTTTATTGCATCCACATTATCATTTCTGACAACTGCATTTTCCGTTGATACATTTACCAATGTTCCCGGAATTGAAACGGGGCTTGTTATTTTAGAAGTCTTCGAGTCAAATAGCCCTTCTTCTCTTACTTCTACTTTGTCAAATCCTCTCATTGCCGGGAAATCAAGTACTACTTCAGCATACATTGCTCCCCATGCAGATTGATCTACCCCGTCATAAAGAGTCATATTCGCATATCCTCTTAAGGCTTGACGCATGGGAACTACAATTGATCCCTTGGGATAAGTTACACCGTCAAATACTACATCTTGAGTGCTTTGATGTACTTCAACGCCGTTTCTTAAGAAGTAATTTACCATCTTGTAGACTTCAAGCGGGTTCTTTTGAAGCTCTCTGTCCAAGGGAAGAATGTAATATTCAGGGAAGAAGTTTTGATTTGTTCCTCTGGGACGACCAATTTGGTTCCCGTTAGGATCTATATGCCATGTATCTACACTTCTGTTATCTTCGTTTTTGATTCCTCTATTAAATATTTCAAGTTGATTTAAAAATACTTGATCCTTATGTTTCAGCGCATAGTCGATTCCGCCGATGATTGTGTGTTCATGAGCAAGAACGGAATCCAAATTACTTTCAGGAATTTCGATTGTATGTCCCAAAGCTCCGTGGATAAGAGCGAATACTCCTGTGTATCCTAAGAAAGCATCGTCCCATCCGTCACCGTAGTCAAACATCGGAATAATATAACTGCTGTAACTTGTATTTGCAATTGCAATATCACCCATGTGTTTAGCATTTTCAATTGCCCCTACACCATAGACGGTATCCTTCGTATAAGCTCCTTTTTCTCCACCCATTAATAAATCGTATTCAAAGTTCGGTTCATGTGGAGGAGTACAGGGTTCGATCAAGAAGTCTTTAACAAATCCGTGTAAATCCAGGAACATAACAGGATGCCATTTTGCAATTTGTTCAGTTATTTGGATTGTTTCAGGTTGGATTTGATAGATATTGTCTCTGTTTAAGTCAAATCCGTTTGCATTATGACGAAGATTGTGATATCTTCCATCGGGGTTTTCCGTTAAATTAAATACTAAAATAAAGTTGTCCAAAACTTGTTCTACATTTAATTCTGCAACTTTTTCAGGATCGCCTTCATCCGTCTTGAACGTAATACTATCTTGAGTCGCGAAGGCTTTTATAGCTCTCATTTGCGAGTCAATGCCCGGGTGTTCATCGGGGTGAGGTGTGGAAAGCATAATAGGTACTTTGTAATCTCCGTAAGTTCCCGATTTTACTTCATTGATTAATTGTGCGGGATCTTCCATAGCTCTCACTTTTGTTTCATTTAAATATCTGTCAATTGAAGCTTTGTCCTTTGCGATTACCATTGCATGAAGTTCTCTTCCTTCAACAGTCTTGCCGTTGGAATGATATTGAACATATCTTCCTTCTTTTGCTTCACCTGCTATTTTATCCAGTTCCGGTTTAATTTCATCATATGTAAAAAAGCCTTCATATGCGTTAATCTTCACCGGAATTGAAGCTACCTCTCCTGTAGATGATTCCTTTGCTTCCAATTTAAAATCACCGATTAAGTCCATAAAAGCCCATCTCGGATAAGGTCTCTTATCTACCGCCTTTACTCCGAAGGGAAGTCCGTTTACAACAGTAGCTGTAACCTTATTTCCTTCCACTTTAAGATTTTCGATTTTTATCCACGGTTCACCCTCAAACTTTGTGGTGTCTTGATTAAAGGATTTCCATTGGGATAAATCTTTTCCTCCCAAAGTCCATTGGAGATTTTCCGCCTTTACCTCTTTATCAAAGGTCATTTCAACATCTATTTTCCCTTCAACGGTCAAATAAATTTCATTGGCATTAGCTTTAACTTCCGCTGCATCAACAATACCTGCTAAAGGAGCAAATAGAGAAAATACCATTACCATGGAAAGAACTATCGACAAAAATTTTTTGTTGTTCTTTTTCATAATACATCTCCTTTTTTTAATTATTACTTTAAGTAAATATATTTTTATAAAAATATCTACTTATTACTTTCTATTATCACATAGCTACAATATCATTGTCAACGTTCTCATTTTGGATGAAACTTTTAAGCTCTTATTTGTTCCCTTTAAATTAAATATATAAAAATGTAAGGACAATGTATTCATAGCCCCGAATAATGATAATTATATCGGGCGGATGAGAGCATCCACCCCTACGAGAATATGGAATATATATCACCGGACGTGGTATAATTATATTGGAGGGATAAAATGAAAAAAATTATTAATATAGAGGGTATGTCCTGTGAACATTGTGTTGCCCATGTAACTGAAGCCCTTGAAAATCTTGAAAATGTCCATTATGTTAAAGTTTCTCTTTTCAGAAACAACGCCAAGGTTGAAGGGGATAATTTAAGGGATGAAGATTTGAAAAAATCCGTTGAAGATGCAGGATACAAGGTAGTGTCCATAGAATAATAAAGGTTTTAAAAAGAGATTTTGCAAATAATAAAATCTCTTTTTAATTCTTTTTATTTAACCCACATTGTATCGCAAGTAATATTTTTGAGCCGACGCCGGGTTTGTAATAAGTTCTCCCAATCCTGTGCCATCCGTCCACTATTTTCAAATAGAACTCATCTCCATATATTCTGTACCCCGTGACAAGGACCCAGTGCCAATTAATCAAGCTGCCTGCAAGCAATAGAATTACAGGTTTTCTGTCATCCAAAGATTTTTTGAGTTCACCGGGCGATTTGAGATTTTTAAGCTTTAAATCATAGTCTAAATCTTTAAAGTACTTTTTCATGGCATAACCTATATCTATCTTTGGACCATTGCCCATGTATTTGTAGATATCCATAAAAATCTTATTTTTATCATCTCTTGTGGCTCTGAAAAAAATTGTCAAATTCGCCGCACATACTGTAGCACAATGATTTTTTGCAAATTCTTTATACTCTCCTGTTATAACCCAATCCGATTCATTTGTTAAATTATGCTCTATAAACTCTACTTTGGGAAGTTTTTCCTCCGTCAGAAATCCATAGTGTATGTTTCTTTTTAAAATCTTCCTCGATCTATTATTACTTAGCATCTTTTTCTCCTTAAATCCAATATAAATAAATTATACCCCATAAAAATACAAGAGAATTCAATATACAAACTTTATTTTCATATTGAATTCTCTATAATTTTAATTTTATTAAATTTTATAATACAATTAAATAAATTTTCAAAGGAGAATTTAAGCCACTTCAAGCAACTCAGATGCTAAGCTCTTTTTCAGAACTATTTCTACTTTACATCTTGAATTTTTTCTGTATGTCTTAATTAAAAGAAAATAATTACAATACTTTGCTCAAAAAATTCTTAGTTCTTTCATTTCTCGGGTTGCCGAAAATTTCTTCAGGAGTTCCTTTTTCCACAATGTATCCGCCAGCCATAAATAAAACTCTATCTGCCACCTCTCTTGCAAATCCCATTTCATGAGTTACTATAATAAGGGTCATTCCTTCCTTTGCGAGGAATTTTATTACATCTAAAACCTCTCCGACCATTTCCGGATCAAGAGCCGATGTGGGTTCATCAAAAAGCATTACTTCAGGTTCCATGGCAAGAGCTCGCACTATGGCAATTCTCTGTTGTTGTCCTCCGGACAGTTTTTTAGGATATTCGTCTTTTTTATCTTCAAGTCCGACTCTTTTTAAAAGTGTCATGGCTATTTCCACAGCTTTTTCTCTTTCGATTTTCTTTGTCATCATGGGAGCCAAAATTATATTTTCAAGTACATTCATGTGAGGAAATAGGTTAAAGGACTGGAACACCATACCCATTTTCTGTCTTATTTTATCCAAGTCCACATCCGGGCTGTTTATTTTTTCGTCATTTACATATATATCTCCACTTGTGGGTTTTTCAAGCATATTTAAACATCTTAAAAACGTCGATTTTCCCGAACCGCTCGGCCCGATTATCGCTACTACTTCGCCCTTGTTCACCTCTTCGTTTATTCCCTTTAAAACTTCCAAATTCTTAAAGGATTTTTTTAAGTCAACGGTTTTAATCATTATCCAGTCTCCTTTCCCATGCTGTCATTACCTTTGATAGGCTAAAGGTCAAAATAAAGTAGCATATCGCCGCATAAATCATGGGTTTTACCGCCATATAAGTTTTAGCTTTTACGGCGGTTGCCTTGTAAATAATATCAGGTACACCCACTACTATTACAATGGCTGTTTCTTTTATGAGGGCGATGAATTCATTTCCCAAGGACGGAAGAATTATCTTCAAAGCCTGCGGTAAAATTATTTTCTCCAAAGTCTGTCCTTTGCTAAGACCTAAAGACCTTGACGCTTCCCATTGTCCTTTATCGACAGAATTTATACCGCCTCTTATTATTTCCGCAATATAGGCTCCCGCATTTAAAGATATGGCGATGGAGCACAGTATTATTGAATTTCTCAAAAACTCCATATTTGTGGGTATTACGAGTTTAAGGCCGAAGAATACTATTAAAAGCTGTACCATAAGAGGTGTTCCTCTTATGATTTCTACATATGCCTTGGAAATTAACCTCAATATTTTACTTTCACTAAGTCTCATGATTGAAAGTATAAGACCCAGTATTGTTCCAAATACCACTCCCAAAATTGAAAGTAAAATGGTTATGCCAACTCCTGATAAATAAGCAAAATAATAGGTCTGTATAAATTCCAATTCCTCTTTTATAAACATAATATCTCCTATTTATCCGTTAGATCCATAAATTCCTTTTCCCATGTTTTTATTTGATCTTCTTCAATTAGCTTATCTACAACTTTGTTTATCGCTTCTACAAGTTCGGTATTTCCTTTTTTAACTGCAATTGAATAGGCATCTTCAGGTGGTGCTCCTATGTCTACAACACTTAACCCTTCTTGCATATCAGCATATTTTTCAGCGGGAATTCCGGACATGAATATCACATCATATGTTCCGTTTTTAAGTTCCATTACCATGTTATTATTATCGGGCATTGAGTTTACAGTTGCTCCATTTTCCTTTTCAAAAACTTCTCTTGCATAAGTCTCTTGAGTTGAGCCTAATTGAGTTCCTATGGTAACTCCCTTTAAATCTTCAGCTGATTTGTATTTGTCAGCATTTTCCGTAAGTACAAGAAGTACCTGTTCTTGTGAAGTATAGGGATTTGAAAAATCTACGGCTTCTCTTCTTTCATCAGTTGCCGCCATACCTGCAATTACAAAATCCATTTCTCCAACTCCTAAAGCCGTGAGAAGTCCTTCAAATTGCATGTCTTTAATCTTAAGTTCCACTCCTAAATCTTCTGCAATTGCTTTTGCGATTTCAATGTCCACTCCGATGATTTCATCCTTTGAGCCTTCGATATCATGCCATTCATAGGGCGGATATTCCGCAGATGTTCCCATGGTTATATATCCGTCACTCTTTATTTTTTCAATGACCGGTCCTACATCTGATGTTCCTTCTGCAGATTGTGTTTCCGCAGTGTTTTTATTTGCAGGTTGATCAGCAGATTTTTCCTCAGGTTTATCGGAACTGCATCCCACAAGCAATAAAGCGAGCATTAAACAAGTTATTAATATTTTTTTCATCTTTTTACCTCCATTAATTAGCATCAAACAACAATTCTTCCCAAAATCAAAGCCGTCTGATACCTTCGGAAAGTATAAAAAACCCTTCCCAACTTTTCTTGAAATTTAAAGGAATCAAGATCTATGCCTCCTTTTTAAAATTTTTATCATTATACTAGATTTTACAATTTTAATCAACGTTTTTTTCCGAAATTTTTTGTAATTTTTAAAATAATTTAAATGGGTTATAATATAATTAAAAAATTTGGAGATTTTGTCATGAAAAAGTTGTTTATTCTAAGTACCAAGGCAGGCTATAAAAATTTCATCGATTTCGGTAATAATATCTATGAAACTTATAGATCAAACAACAGAATAAAAGAGCTGGAAATTCAAAAAACACTGCATAAAAATCACGCAGGTGAGCTTGCAAAAAATTTCGCCGCTGAAAATAGCGACGGAATAATATATGTATGCGGCGGAGATGGAAGTTTGAACGAGGTGGCTAATTCTATTTTCGGAACTGATACATCTCTTGGTCTTATTCCCATGGGTACGGCAAATGATTTTTCAAAAAATTTTAATTACAAAAATTTTAAAATTGAGGACACCTTTGCCCCTGATTTGGAACATATAGATATGATAAAGATAAATGAAAAATACTGCTTAAATATAATGAGTTTAGGTTTTGATACTGTGATTTTAAATACCGCTTACGAAATTTTGGAAAAATGTCCCGGTCTACAATCATCAGCATATCTCTTAAGCGTTCTAAAATCTCTAAAAAACATAGAAACGGAAAGACTTTACATGAATTTAACATTGGAAACAGGCGATGAGATAGATGTGAAGGGGAATTTTATCATTTCCGCCCTTTGTAACGGCTCTTATTACGGCTCCGGTTTTAATCCCGCTCCTACAGCAGATTTATCCGATGGACTGTTAAATCTCATAACCCTTGAAGAGACTCCTTTTTTTAAACTAATTCCGCTTATTTTTAAATACAGGAAGGGAACCCATCTCAATGATAAAAGAGTCAAGGAATATATTGTAAAAAAAGGAATTATTAAATCCGATAAAAAAATAATCGCCAATATAGACGGCGAAATATTTAAATCCGATGTATTTGACTTTGAAATAATAGAAAATGCAATTACCTTTCATAAAGTGGGAGTAAATTGATTTTTAAATTAAAAAATTCTCTGAATATTTAGTTCAGAGAATTTTTATTTTTATTATTTTATCAAAACTCTTTCATCGATGGGTTGTTTTTTCTTGGGAGAGGGTTCTGAAACTATATTTCCAAATACCATTTGAGATTTAAGAATCCAATTTGCATCTATGTCCCATTTTTCCTTGACTTCATCATCTATTATAGGGTTATAGTGCTGAATATTCGCTCCAAGTCCTATATCTCTTAAGGCTATCCAAAGTCCCAGGGTGATAATTCCTGAGTTTTGTTCGGACCAAGGTTCTACATTGTGTGCATAACTCGGAAAATTTTCCTTTAATTTTTTATTTGTTTTTTCATCTTCAAAAATCAATATTGTTCCGAATCCATTTTTGAATCCATTAATTTTTTCTTCGGTCTTCTTAAATTTTTCTTCATCATCTACTTTTTTGCGAAGGGTTTCCATTACGATTTTTCCCCATAGATAATCGTGATCTTCACCAAATAAAAGAACCGCCCTTTGAGATTGGCTGTTGTATGAGCTTGGCAAATTATAAATTACATCCTTGATGTATTGTCCTATTTCATCCTTTGGTATATCCACATTTTTATCTAAATCATAATAAGATCTTCTCGCTTTTAATATTTCCAGTGCCTTTGATTGCATATTGTTCCTCCTCTGTTTATTCCATACTTCTTCTGTATTATATCTTACCCATTCTTTAATTTTATTCACAATTAAGTTATAATCATTTTGGTGATCATATGAAAACAGTACTTATTACAGGCGCATCCAGAGGAATTGGAAAGGCCACGGCTTTAAAATTATCGGAAGAAAAGCTGTACAATATAGTTTTAAATTACAATAATTCAAAAAAAGAAGCCCTTCAGTTGGAAGAAGAACTTTTGCATAAGGGTATAAATGCCCTTGCCATAAAGGCTGATGTATCAAATCTTTCTCAAGTTGAAGATATGTTTTCTGAAATAAAAAACAGATTTAAGGGTGTGGATATTTTAATAAATAATGCGGGAATTTCTCATTCCGTTCAGTTTCAGGATCTAAGACCCGATGATTGGAACAGGATGTTTTCCGTAAATGTGGGCGGAGTATTCAATACCATACACTGCGCTTTGGAATACATGTTGAGCAAGAAAAATGGAGTTATTTTAAATTTTTCTTCTATTTGGGGTTCTCACGGTGCGTCCTGCGAAGTTTCTTACGCCGCCACAAAGGGTGCCATAGAAGCAATTACAAAATCTTTGGCCTTGGAGCTTGCCCCTTCAAATATCAGGGTCAATGCCATAGCTCCCGGCACAGTTAATACCGACATGATGAAGACCTACAGTCAAAATGACATAAAACTAATCTGCAGCGGTATCCCGATGATGAGAATGGCCGAACCGGAAGAAATCGCTGAACTGGTAAAATTTTTAATATCGGACAAAAACTCCTACATGACAGGGCAGATAATTTCTCCCACAGGAGGTATGGGCGTTTAATCAACTTTGATACATCTATTTAAAGACCTCATAAACTCCTTCCAAATCTTTTACGGCACCCAATCCTCTTATTTAATTCATCGAAATTACGGATTGCCTATGTCTATGGGTTTGATTTTATTCTAAACCGGGCAATCACACTGTGATAGCTCAATTCCAAATCCTTTTACTCAATATTGTCATCTCTCATATCAAGGGCAAAAATTGAATAGTCTTTCACCTTATAATAACCCATAACTCCCGCCCCTAAATCGATTCTATCGGCCAACTTATACTCTGTGAAGTTTTCCCCTTTCAACAATTCTCGCATCTGATTTACTGCAGGATAGGAGCAAGGAATTTCATTTTTAAAAAATCAACCTCTCTGAGATTTTTATTCTCACAGAGCTTCTTCAAGTTTTTTTATTCTGTCATGAATATCTTCAAGTTTAACATCCATCTTCTGATTTAAGGTAAGGGCATAATCCACTGCCTCTTGAACTTTTTCATTTTCTTCTTCATTTAAGTACTCCCTTGCTTGTCTCATAAGAGCGTTCAATTCCTCAGCTGCTGTCACCACTTGATGCTCATCGATTATATGAGAGATTAAATAGCCCAACTCCCAATTAACGGTGTGTTTTGTGATTACGGATTTATGATCCACTAAAATTTCTCTAATTCTTAAATCAGTTAAAAATTTGCGGAGAAGATTTCTATCAAAATCTGAAAAAAGGATAAATTCCGTTTCAACATTTTCGCCATTGTAAATTTTATCCTCTTCTTCAGTGTATTTCACGGTGAAAATTTCACCAATCCTCTTATTTAAATCCTTTTCATCAGCATATGTGATCTCAAAATCATATTCAGTTGCAAGATTTTTAATATTTTCAAATCTATTTCCTTCAAATCCATATAATAATATTTTTTTGTCCATAGCATTGCCCTCCATAAATTATAATTTACATTATACACTATAATTCAGACGCATTTAAAAAAATCAGTTATTAAACATAAAACATTAAAAGTCAGCTGTTTTTAAATATGAGGACCACCAGATACCCTAATATCCTCTTGACATATCTTTCGATATTTATTATTTTATCACCTATAAAATGTAATCCGCCACTTAATTATATCCTCTTAAGACCAAATAAAAAAACTCTCGATATCAAAGTTTGGTATCGAGAGCTTTTAATTATTTTAGTCTATTGCTATATTCTTTGCCTTGTTTTCAACTTCTTTTTTCGGAACTTTAATTTCAAGCACACCATTATTTAAAGTTGCTTTTAAGCCGTTTTCATCAATATCCTTGAAATACATAGTTCTTTCCATCTTTGAAAACTTTCTTTCTTTGTGAATATAATTTTTTTCTTCGTCTGATTTATCGCTTTCTTCTTTCTTTTCAGCACTAAGAGTCAATTTACCTTCTTCCAGTATGATTGAAATATCTTCCTTTTCAAAGCCCGGAAGTTCCGCTTCAATGATATATCCTTTGTCATCTTCTGAAATATCTACCTTAAAAGTCGAACTTCTCAAAGCTCTTTGCGGTGTAAAATCATCCTTAAAGAAATTGTCAATCATGTTGTAAAAATCTTCAAATCCTCTGTCAGCTAATCCTAAATTATTTTTTATATATGGTCTTATGCTCATAATAACATCTCCTTTTTAATTAGCACTCTTCGTGCTTGACTGCTAACCTATGTATAGTATACCTTAAAGGTCAAAGAATGTCAAGGATTTTTAAAAGATTTTTATATTTTTTAATTAACCGTAAAAACGCCTTAATTTCAAGATTACAGAGTATAGATCCACAAGAGTTGTAAAGATTATAAAATAATAAAAATATTTAAATATTTTTATTTCAAAATCAAATTTCAAAAAGTACACCAGAACAACACTTATTAAAACATTGCAAAAAATACTCAACATAGTTACGTACTTTCCGTATTCCCCTTCAGAAGTCCTGTTGGAATCCCTTAAAATAAACAAAAAGAAAATAACCTGAAGAGTTTTCTTTCTTAGTATACTGCCACTGCCGGCCATTATATGTATGGATAAAAATATCACCGTAGAATAAAATATCAAATTTATGAGTTTACTTTTTTTAAAGACGAATTTTTCCCTGCTTTTATATAGGTCTTTTATTTCAAAGGGTTTTAACAGTTTATTTAATATCTTTATGTTTTTCACATTCTCTGCAATCCAAAGGGATAAAACCGAAGAAATCAACATAGTTATTACAATGTCTTTTATGCTCTTGAGTAAAAGCGAATAATCTACTTTTTCCCATATGAAAATATAAATAACCGTACTTAAAATCAATATCAAAAATAAAGTCTGCAGCAAAGCCTTAAGGATTCTATAGTTTTTTCCGCTTATGAATATATTTGAAGATGACCCGTACTTAGTAGAAAAGTTATGAGGGCTTCCAAATTTAAGGAGAAGGTTCTCCAATTCCGCAAGATCATAATTTTTGCCCAATTTATCTTCCACCAGAGAATAAAAATCTTCCTTGGCGGATTTCGCATCTTCATAGGTCATGTACCTGGTCATCTCTCTTATATATCTATCAAGCAAATTTTCCTTTGTATACATAAAATCACCTTTAATGTATTATACCATTAAAAAGGCACTACTCATTGACTTTAGCTACTGTTTTAAACAATATGACAATTTAAATATAATTTAAAAAATCGCTCAAATAAAATCACACTCTCATATATAATAAATTTATTATGTAATTACATTCAACTATGTAGTTAATTATAAAAAAGGCTATGAGCATTGAAACTCATAGCCTTTAATACTGCCACCTAAAGATTTTTTGAATCATTTTTTTAACCCCTAATTCAATGAGTCTCCAAAGGTTTCTTTTTTGAAAGAAAAGGAGAAAAACTTTCTTTCATCTAAGAAGACAATCTAACACAATAAATCGACAGCCAAACTATGTGGCATGGAGGATTTTTGTAATAAAAACGATTCATTCTTTAGGATTTGTATACTATAGGTGTTGTTATTTTGTTATATCTCTTGCAAATCTACTAAAAATTGTAGCTGCTTGTGCACGAGTCGTTTCTCCACCGGGAGCCAAAGTATTTTCATCTATACCGGTGAGCAACGCTTTGCCTACAGCCCAAGTCATAGGAGTAATAGCGTATTCGCTGATTTCATTCGCATCTTTGAAATTCAATTCTCCATCCGCAGTTATGTCGTATCCTTTATACTTTGCATATCTATAGAGAATGGCTGACATCTGTTCTCTGGTAATCATTCCGTCCGGATTAAAGATGCCGTTGGCTCCTTCCACAATTTTATTTGCATAGGCCCAGGCTACAGCATCGGCATAGTATGCATCGGAGTCAATATCACTAAAAGGAGCAGATTGTGGCGGAGTCGGTTCCGATTCAATGCGATAGAGAATGGTGACAATCATAGCCCTTGTGATGGAAATTTCAGGAGAAAAATACTTTTCAGAAGTACCCTTCATCCAACCTTTCTCAAAGGCATTAATAACATCTTCATAAAACCAGTCTTCAGGTTTGACATCGAAGAACGCTTCCTTAGGTTTTTCCACTTTTTTAAGCTCGGCGGGGGGATCTATCGCTAATTCTATTCCGCCGCCTTCATTAGATTCTACTTCTTTCCAAATAGCTTTTATGACAATATCCTCACTGATGACCACTGTATCACCTGGTTGGTATTTGACATCATTTATAAGCCAGCCGTCGAAGAGCAGATCCATATTTACAAGATTGCCGGGATTCGACAAAATCATAGTTTCTCCTTCGATATATACTTCATCGGGTTTCGTGGTTACACCGTTGTTCATGTCATAGGAAACAGTGTATTCCTTCGGTTCTTGAACGGGCGGTTTTTTAATTGGTGGTTTGGAGACCCATTTTTCCGCCTCACCGGTGCCCTGGCTGACACTCAGATTAATCTTTGCTCCCGGGGCGATGGTTCTGTTCTTCCAAGAATAAGCCATGCCGGAGTCAGTTCCGATTAGAGAGTCTTCTTCCACTTGATTAAATACATTCGCCCTGGCCTCAGAGTAATATCCGAACCAGTAAGTATCCACACTGTTCACTCCCACGGTTCCCTTGCCGAAGAAGTTGAATTGACGGAAATCTTCTCCTTCTTCGCCGTTGGTCATTTTGAAACCGCGACCGTCCGGAAATTTTTTAATGGGAGCTGTGTCGTTACCTGCAATTTCAATGTCCGCATGGCTTCCCACAGACACTACTACAGGTATATTGCCTTTATTTTCAATTATATAGTCCACAAAAATGAACTCACCCTTTTCCGAAAAGCGGGGTTGAACGGTGAGGAAAATATTGTTGCCCATATCCACTTCTTCTCCAACCTTACCCCTATCTCTTAACCTGATCGGGTCTTCCCCTTCCTGTTGCAATACGGTTCCATAACCGTCATTAGCATAGGTGGTTCCTTCCCATTGGTCGTTCGTCGTTCCGATGATGTCAAACACTCCGTCGCCATAGTCGTTCATAGAGTAGGCTGCCAGTCCGTGTCCGTCAGTTATGTAACCATACCACGGACTCTGGAAAGTGGCAGTGATGGTACCACTGTCCGCATCGTTGGTGACACTGGTAGCACCGGGGATGGTAAAGGCGTCGGAGCTTAGACCGACGAAAGTATACCCGTCCTTTGGTGTAAGAGCGATGGTAGCCTTGTATTCGCTATCGGGTTCAAATACTCCCGAATTTTCACCATCTGTTGCAAAGTCTCCTTCCCAGGTAATGGTGCCGGTATACTGTGTAGTCTCAATAATGGTGGAAACCGGTGCTTCTCCATTTATGGGAGCAATGGGATCCTTTAATTCCAACTCATCTACCAGAGTGCCTGTAGGTTGTGTCGGCATAACCATCGGTTGATTTCCTTGAGGCTTTAATAGGTAGATGGCATTGTCTTTAGGTTCAGCAGCGCCCTTTTCTTCCTGTGTTTGCACAGCAGGTTTCATTGCCGCATCTTCCGATTGAGTTGTGTCTTCTTCTGCCGTGCCCGCTTCCTGTACACTTTCTTCTGTAACTTCCGATTGAGTTGTGTCTTCTTCAGCTGTGCCCGTTTCCGGTACACTTTCTTCTGCGGAAGCCGTTTTTGTAAGTTCTGTTTCCGCTATCTCTTCAGCGAATACTCCTGTAGGAAGTATTCCGATTAATAAAGTAACAGATAACAGAAAAGATAATAATCGTTTCATAATGTACCTCCTTATAAGAATAAAATATAAATTACTTATCGTTTTTATAATATCAAAAAATATAGCAGTTTCACTGATTTACGGGATTTGACCGTGTCAAATGACAGGCAGATTTCATGTCAAAATAAATTGAAGCGCTACAGGTTCTATGGTAAAATAAAATAGGGGTGTATGATGTTTTCAGAACGATTGGATGCGGTAATGAACGTGGCAGGAGTGTCAAACAGCATGTTAGGACGCGCCGTCAGTATGGATGGCTCCTACATAAGCCGATTGCGCAGCGGGGCACGAAAGTTGCCAAAAAAGCATGACTATGTATCCTTAATGAGCAAATACATAAGCGGAAAGATTACTACGGATTATCAGATGCAAGCCTTACTGAAATTGACCGGAATGAGTCCGGAAGTGTTCGGCAATGAAATAAACCGCGCAATGTACTTAGAAGAGTGGTTATTGAAGGAACCGTCTCAGTCCTGGAATTTTGCCGACTGGATGATACTCAGTTTTGCCGCCACTTCTTCAATCAATACTTCTACTCATGCTCAAGGTGAGTCGGATACTGAGGTAAATAGACTGAAGCCTTATCTTTATGGAAATGGCGGAAAACGCAAAGCGGTGGAACAATTTTTTCAATTGATTCTGCAGGAAGATAAACCACAAACTCTTTTGTTGTTTCCCGACGAAGATATGTCCTGGCTCTATGAAAATGCAAGCTTCAGCAGAAAATGGGCAGAATTGTTTTTTTAAATTCTCGCCAAAGGCAATCGGGTACGCATGATTCACACACTTACTCGTGATATAAATGAACTTATGGAGGCTATGATTAAATGGATTCCCATTTATACAAGTGGAGCCATTGAACCCTACTACTACCCCAGACTGCGAGACGGTCTGTTTCAACGAACATTGTTTATTGCACCCAAGACGGCTGCAATTACCTCATCTTCAGTACAAAATCATACAGAGGGCATGTTAAATCAACTGATAACCGACGGCAGGGCAATTGAGGCTCTGTCCAAGGAATATGATCGCTATTTTGATCTTTGTCGACCTTTGATGAAGATTTATACGGAATCGGATATGCATCGTTTTGCCAATGTTATGGAGTTATTTCGACAAGAGAAGGGAGATGTGTGTATCCGATGTAAAGTGCCTCCGCTGTTTGTCATACCGGAGTCGGTAATAAATATGTCCGGGGATAAAAACAGTGAACTCTATAAGTTGTGGAAGTCCAGTGTGAGCATCTTTCGAAGTAGCGTGAAGCGTAATCAGATAAACATTTCCATACTGAATCCGAAAACAGCCTTAAAAAATCCGCAGAACTTGACACCGTCCTTTGTAAGTCTTTTCACAGAAGAGAAATTCATCTATAGTGTACAACAATATAATGATTTGACAGAGCAACTGAAGAAGTTGGAGAGGCGATATGAAAACCTCCATGTATATATGCATGAAAATACGGCGGAAGATACGTTTTTATATGCCAAGTAAAATGTAGGTGCCGTCGTAGCTAAAACGAAAAAACCCATGGTTTCTTTTGTAATGGAGGAGTCCAATATGGTCAGTGCCTTTTGGGAGTATATGGTTCGCCAAAATGAGCAATAAAAAACCGGACGGATGATCCGGAGTACCTAATAAATAAAGAAATATTTAAAATAAAAAAGGCTATGATAAAAATTTCATAGCCTTTTATGTTTCCATTTAAAAATATATTTCAACAAATTCTTAATTCAATGCTCCTATGGGGCGCTTATTAATCCAATACATATACTTTTACATTTCTTCTGCCAAATTTAAGAGCTTGTGCGTTTGTGTTATAAAATAAGTCAATTCTATTTCCCTTGATGGCTCCGCCTGTATCTTCAGCAACTGCATATCCGTATGTAGGAAATCCGTCCATTGATTCAATGTATAGTTTAGTTCCAAGGGGTATTACCTTGGGATCTACGGCAACAGCTCCAACTCTTGCTTTAGTTCCCATTGCAGTTTTTGATCCTGCTGTGGGGTCATAGGCCGTAGCTTCCATTACGATTACTTTCTTTACACTCTTTCCTTCTACAGGGCTTTCGATTTTTTTAGTTCCCTTTTCAACTATGTGTTTTACCGGTTCAACCTTATCTGTTCTTTCAATTACATCTATGGACACAAGATTGTCATTTACATAGGTGTTTTGAATTTTTTCAATTCTTTGTCCTACTACACCTTGTTGAATAGTTTTGCTATCTCCCTCGTACATTTCAGGATTTTCAACTATTTCAGTTTCATAAGGTATTTCAGAAACCTTATTGTAATGTTTTTTATCTACCCTTTCAATAGTAATGCGTTGATTATCTTCTGCTTCCTTTTCAATAGTCGGCGTTACCACATCGTCTTTGTCGATTTCAATTTCTAAATAATCAAGAATTTCCTCAACCGTATCTCCCACCGCCTTGACTTCTTTTTCGCCTGATCCGTCGGTAAGCACTATGGTTTTTAATTCAGAAATAACTATGTCCATTCCTTCTGTAAGCTCTGTATCTTCAGCGGGTGATACTACTTTGTCCTCACCCAGCACAATTTCTTTTGTTTTTAATAATTCTCCGACCGTTTCCGAAAATGTGACAACTCGTTCTTCTTTTCCATCTATTATCAAATTAACATTTTTTGCAAATACTGTAGAAAAACCCATAACAAGCGCAGATGCCGCCAATACCGTTATCACAGCTATAAGTATCAATCTTTTTCTACTTGATTCTCCCTTAAAACTCATAAATAACCTCCTGATAAAAATTACAAACTTGTAACCTCTGTTACTAATTTGTAACTAATTTTGTTACTTGTGAAGTATATAGATAAATAACTCATATGTCAAATTTATGTAACGTTAAGGCAAAACAAAAGAGTTAAACAGCTAATTTAAGCCATTTAACTCTTTTTATTACAAAGATTTATTTTAAAAAACACGTTATTTTACAACATGAAAAGGCTTGAATCAGCCATTCTGCGGTAAATATTACAATTTGATTACAAATTTTTCTTTATCTTCTTTATGAAATTGTACGTCATCTTTGCTGTAAATCCCCAAATTATCATACCTTTATACTGATAAAAAAGAACATTGTCCTTACTTTTTTTGAATTTATAGTTTTTCCCGTTGGGAATCAATTCATAGGGGAAATATTTGTCTCTTCTGGCATCGAATTTAACTTCGTAACTTTTAGGAGGTTTTTCCATAAAGTAATTAAAGGGTATGGTAAATACATCTTCCACCTCACCGGCACTGGGCTTTATGCTTTTAAAATCCACATTTAATTTGCCGACAACGGAATACAGTATGCTTCCATAGGGATTTATCAAGTAGTCTCCTTCTCCGTAAATCTCTATGTCTTCCGGGTTTATCAACAACTCTTCACAGGTTTCTCTGGCAGCTGCATCTATTATTTCTTCTCCTTTTTCAATTCTTCCTCCGGGAAAACAAATTTCCCCCGGTTGATTTTTAAGGGTCTTAGATCTAAGCTCATAGAGAAGATGAGGCTCTCCTCCTATTTCTATAAAGGGTATTAAAACCGAATATCTGTGATTTATATCTATAGGGACAGAAGGGCTATCCCTAACTATGTTTTTAATTTTTTCAAATTTCAATTCTATATCCTCTTTGCTAATCTTTTAAAAAAAGAATTCTTGTCTTCTTTTATTTTCTCAGTTTTTCTTATTTCTTCGATAAATTCTTCCATTTCATATATCTTGAGATATTCTATATTTTTCTCCTGCGCTATCTTCTCAAGAATTATCACCAACAATTTTGCATAGTTATAATCCCAATCTACATCATATTTTTTTGCAATATCCATTACAGCTTCTTCAAGTAGCTTTTTATACTTGGATGTGAGATTTTCACCTTCTTGTGTATCCTCTTTAAAAAATATTTTTCTCAATACTTCCAGTGCATATTCATCGCTGAAGGGCTTGATGTAGTACTTATTTCCCAGAAGTCCGTCTAGAGCCTTGTATGTGTCGAAATAAGCTATTCTTATTATTTCATCGGCTTTTACGGGATCAAAATCCATCAATGATGTATAACTCTTTGAAGGTTCGATTATTATGGCGTCCTTTGGCATGTAAAAGTTTTTTACTATACTGTGTTTTGTCCTTATAATCACAGGTGTAAGACCCATTTTCTGAACCATGTTGTAGGGGATGTTGTTGACGAATCCGCCGTCTAAATAATATTTGCCTTCAAGTGGTTCCATTTTAAATATGGGAAGGTAACAGGATGCTAAAATGTATTTTTTAAGCTTTCCTTGGGGAATTTCATCTATAAATAATTCTTCTGTTTTTTTGTCGGTCAAATTTAATGTTACAAGTCCAAATCTCGTATTTGACTCTCTTACTTTTCTTTCGTCTATGTTTTTATTTATTAAATTTCTTACAGGCTCAATTGAAAGTTCCGCTTTTGAAATTGTATCGGAAACTAAATTTTTGATTTTTAAGATGAGCTCTTCAATATCCGATATATCTTTGTCCACAATTTCAGATACTTCATCATCTCTGTTATAATAGTCCGCCATGGTGGTATTTCTCCACAAATTTGCGCATTTATGCACATCGCCGCTGACTATCATCGCCGCATTTATAGCTCCTATGGATGTGCCGACTACACAATCAAATTCAAAACCTTTTTCCTTAAGAGCAAAATAAGAGCCTATATGATAGGCTCCTTTTGCTCCTCCACCTTCAAGGGTTAGACCGTATACCTTTTTAGAGCTCACTTGTACAATGTGGACATCTGCTTGCTTCAATATCTATTTCACTCTTACAATATGGACATATCTTAGTGGTAACAGGCGCATCTTCTTCGGCTTTTCCATACTTTTCCTTCATTTTTCCGATTTGTCTTATAAATATAAATATACATAGTGCGATAATTAAGAAGTTAACCACATTGTTGATAAAGGAACCTATGCCTATTGCCGCTCCGGCAGCCTTTGCTTCTTCATAAGTGGCATAATCAGCTCCTCCAATTGTTATAAAAATATTGCTGAAATCCACATTTCCAAGAGCCATGCCCACAATCGGCATTATTATATCTTCGACTAAGGATGTTATGATTTTTCCGAAAGCGCCCCCGATGACAACACCCACTGCCATATCTAAAACATTACCCTTGGCGATAAAATCCTTAAATTCATCAATTAATTTCCCCATAATACTCCCCTCATTTAATTTGTTTAAGTTCAATTTTGTTTCTTTCGATCAATTCTAAAGCATAATCGTCAATTCGATAAGCTTCCTTGTACATTATAGCTTTAATTCCCGCCTGTATTAGAGCTTTTGTGCAGTTAAGACAAGGAAAGTGAGTTACATAACATCTGGCTCCCTTTACACTTATGCCCTCTCTTGCACAATAAAGAAGTGCATTCATTTCTGCATGTATCGTCGCTATACAGTGTCCATCTCTCATGGTATGTCCCACCTCATCGCAGTGTTTATTTCCTGCAATGGATCCGTTATATCCCGTAGATATTATTCTGTTATCCTGATTTACAAGCACACATCCCACAAAGGCTCTGTCACAAGTAGATCTGGTAGCGACCATTTCCGTTATTTCCATAAAGTATTCGTTCCAAGATTTTCTCATTATTTCGCATCCTTTGCCAATTTATCAACTACTTCATTGTATTTTACACCGCTGTGTGCTTTGACTTTCACAAATACGACTTCAAGTTCATCCTTTATTTCGGCATAATAATCTCTGTATTCCATTGTGCCGATTTTGTTTGCCTTCCAAGATTTTTTAGCCCAATTTTCAATTCCTGAATAATCGTAGTGGAGATATATTTTTCTTTTCCCTAACTCAATAGCCCTCTTCATGGCAAAAGCGGCACCCTTTATCTCTCCCGCCACATTTCTCATGGAACTGTCTTCATCATAGAACCTTTTTGAATGCTCTTCATATATACCCAAGTTGTCAAAAAGCAACACCCCGTAAGAAAAGGATTTGTCCTTGATATTGTAAGATCCGTCCACATAGGCTATTAATTCATCGGCATTTAAGGTCTTTTCTTCCAAAGCTTCGTCGAATTTTGCAATTTCATCTTTCATGAAATCTTCCGCATCGGATTTTTCAATAAATTTTTTATAAACTGCACCACTATATCCGACGACCTGTTTTTTTGCCTCTTCCCATGTCTTAAATATTCCCGTTTCTCTACCTTTTTTCACAGCATAATACATTCAATCACCTTAAATAAATTCTACAATACCGAATAATATTATACAAGAAGTATCAAGGTTTAAATTTTTGTGATATACTTAAAAAAGCCATTGATTACATATTTTGGAGGTTATTTATGAATAAAGAACAATTACAACGCATGAAGGAAGGCAAGGGATTTATAGCGGCCTTGGACCAAAGCGGCGGCTCTACTCCTAAGGCCTTAAGACTTTACGGTATAAATGAAGATCAATATTCAAGCGAAGAGGAAATGTTTAAATTAGTCCATGAAATGAGAAGCAGGATTATTAAATCACCCGCCTTCACATCAGAGAGAATTTTAGCGGCAATACTGTTTAAAGTTACAATGAATTCAAAAATTGACGATATGTACACAGCCGATTATCTATGGGAAAAAAAGGGCATAGTTCCGATTTTAAAAATTGACGAAGGACTTGATGAACTTAAATCAGGCGTTCAAATGATGAAGCCCCTAAAGCAAATTGACGAACTTTTAAAAATCGCCAAGGAAAGAAATATCTTCGGAACCAAGATGAGATCAGTGATAAAGGAATTAAATGAAGAAGGCATTAAAAAAGTTGTCGAGCAACAATTTGATTTTGCAAATAAAATCGCCAAGGCCGGTTTTGTCCCCATTATAGAACCTGAAGTGGACATTCATTCCGATAAAAAAGAAGAAATCGAAGAATTGTTGAAGGAAGAAATCCTAAAACACCTTGAAACTTTAGACAAGGATATTTTTGTCATCTTTAAACTCACTCTTCCCACAAAGGCAAACATCTATGACGAATTTCTAAATTATCCGCAAGTAGTTAGAATCGTTGCATTATCCGGCGGATATTCAAGGGAAGAATCCGTAAAATTATTGTCTCAAAACAAAAACACCATAGCATCCTTCTCAAGAGCATTAACCGAAGGACTGAATTATTCCCAAAGCGATGAAGAATTTAACGAACTGCTCGATAAATCCATTGAAGACATCTACAAAGCATCAATTGAAAAATAAATTAAAACACATTTTTAAAGGCGATAAATTCAAGATATTTATTGCCTTTATTTAAATACGAGGCAAAACATGGAAACCTACAAAGAATATTTAATAGAAAAAAGAAGAAAATTTCACAAAATTCCCGAAGCCGGTTTCATGGAAATAGAAACTACCGTTGAAATAATCAAAGAACTGAAAAAACTCGGATTTAAAAACATAAAGTACGGCAGGAGTATTCACCATGAAAGACTGGGAGTGCCCGATGAAGAGTCAATAAAGGCTCATTTAAGGGAGAGCCACATAAATGCTGATTTTGATATAAAGGAAATTGAAGAAGGGTATACAGGACTTATCGCAGAATATGACAGCGGAATTTCCGGACCTAAATTCGGGTTTAGATTTGACATAGACGGTCTTGCTCTTGAAGAGACAAAGAATAAGGACCATATTCCCAATAAATTTGCCTTTAATTCCAAAAATGAAGATTTCATGCATGCTTGCGGTCATGACGGGCATATATCCATAGGTCTTGCCTTGGCGAAGTATATAATCTCAAAGAAAAATCTCATCGGCTCCTACAGGTTTATTTTTCAAGGAGCGGAAGAAGGCGTTAGAGGTGGAAAATCCATGGCCGATGCCGGATGTGCAGAAAATTTAGATTACTTTTTCTCTTCGCATTTAGGAATGGGATTCAAAACCGGAGAAATCGGTTTTGGCAGTGTCGGGTTTTTTGCCACAAAAAAATTCGATATTGACTTCATAGGTAAATCCTCTCATGCATCAGGCGCTCCGGAGCAAGGCAGATCCGCACTTCTTGCAGCAGCATCATTGGCCCTTGTTTTAAATAGTTTAACTCAATATTCCCGTGGAGCTACAAGGGTAAATGTAGGTGTTTTAAACAGCGGAACCGAAAGGAATATAGTGCCTGAACACGCTCATATGGAACTGGAAATACGAGCGGAGTATCAAGCCCTGTTGGATGATATGGAATCCAGGGTTCTAAAGGCCCTTGAGGGAACATCCATCGCCTTTGAAGTAAAAAATCAGATACGTCTAATGGGCACTTCAATAGCCTATAATTATATAGACGAAGATTTTTTTGAAGATTTAAAAAATTACCTTACCTCTTTGGGGTATAACTTGATATTAAAACCCAAATTCAAAGCATCGGAAGACGTAAGCTCTATGCTAAAACGCGTAGCAGAAAAGGGAGGAAAATCTCTTCACTTCATCATCGGATCGGATTTAAAATCTAATCATCACACAAATTCCTTCGACTTTGATGAAAATTCCCTGTATATAGGCTTTCAATTTTACAAGGACATAATTGATTATCTAAATATAAAATATAAGCAATAGCAAAACTTGCCTTTTGCTATAAAGATTTTTAAACTTCATTTTTGCACAAAAAAAGGACCTTGTTGAGGTCCTTAGTTTTTACCATTACATCATTCCCATTCCGCCGCCCGGCATTTGAGGCATTGCAGGTTCTTCTTTCGGAAGATTTGCCACTGCAGCTTCTGTTGTAAGTATCATGGAAGCTACTGACGATGCATTTTGAAGTGCCGATCTTGTAACCTTTGTAGGATCTACGATACCTGCTTCAATCATATTTACATAATCTCCGCTCATAGCGTCAAATCCAATGCCTTTTTCCAATCTTTTAACTTCTTCAGCTACTACAGATCCTTCAACACCGGCATTTATTGCAATTTGTCTTACGGGTTCTTCAAGAGCTCTAAGGATGATGTTGATTCCTGTTTTTTCGTCTCCTTCGCTTTCTTCTGACAATTCTTTAATTTTATCTATACAATCAATAAGAACTGTTCCGCCTCCCGGCACTATACCTTCTTCCACAGCCGCTCTTGTTGCGGAAAGCGCATCTTCAATTCTCAATTTTCTTTCTTTAAGCTCAACTTCCGTTGCAGCTCCAACTTGAATTACAGCTACTCCGCCACCGAGTTTTGCAAGTCTTTCTTGAAGTTTTTCCTTGTCGAATTCAGAGTCCGAATTTTCATATTGGTTTCTAATTTGGTTTACTCTGGCTTCAAGTGCAGATTTTTCTCCCGCTCCGTCAACTATTACAGTTAAATCCTTTTCAACTTTAACTTTTGCAGCTCTACCAAGTACGGAAACATCAGCGTCTTTTAATTCTTGACCCAAATCTGATGATACTACTTTTGCTCCCGTTAAAATAGCGATATCTTCAAGCATTTCTTTTCTTCTGTCGCCATATCCCGGAGCTTTAACAGCCACTACATTTATAGTTCCTCTTAATTTATTTAATACAAGAGTTGCAAGAGCTTCTCCTTCAATGTCTTCAGCTACGATTAGAAGAGGTCTTGATTCTTTGAGAACTTGTTCAAGAAGTGGTAAAAGGTCTTGAATATTGGTTATTTTTTTGTCTGTGAGAAGTATATAGGGGTTTTCCAAATCAGCTAACATCTTTTCAGAGTCAGTAACCATGTAAGGAGATAGATATCCTCTATCGAATTGCATTCCTTCTACTACATCAAGGCTTGTACCCATTGATTTGGATTCTTCAACAGTTATTACGCCGTCTTTTCCGACTTTTTCCATAGCTTCCGATATAAGATGACCTATATTTTCATCTCCTGCGGATATTGATGCCACTTGCGCAATTGATTCCTTAGTTTCCACAGGTTTTGAGAAGTTTTTAATTTCTTCAACTACTGTATCTACAGCTTTCTTTACTCCCTTTTGAAGAACCATGGGATTTGCTCCTGCTGCAAGGTTTTTTATACCTTCAAGCACTATGGATTGGGCAAGAAGGGTAGCTGTAGTTGTTCCATCTCCCGCTACATCATTTGTCTTAGTAGCGACTTCCTTAAGAAGTTGAGCTCCCATATTTTCGAATTTATCTTCACATTCAATTTCTCTTGCAATAGTAACTCCGTCATTTGTGATTAAAGGTGCGCCAAATTCTTTGTCAAGAACTACGTTTCTGCCCTTTGGTCCAAGCGTTACCTTTACAGTATCCGCAAGAGTACTGATCCCGTCTATTAAGCCTTTTCTGGCTTCTTCTGAAAATTTAATTTCCTTTGCCATTTTATCACTCCTTATCTTTCAACAACTGCAAGTATGTCTTCAAATTTTATAATTGTATATTTTTCTTTATCTAATTCGATTTCCGTACCGGCGTATTTAGAAAATACTACCTTATCGCCGATCTTCAATTCGTCTTTTTTGTCTGCGTCATTTAATATTCCCTTTCCGATTGCTATTACTTCAGCAATGTTGGATTCTTCTTTAGCAGAACTGGGAAGTACTATTCCGGATTTTGTAGTTTCTTCCACTTCGATTTTTTTGATGACAAGTTTATCTTCCAATGGTTTTAAATTCATTTATATGCCTCCTAAATATAATTTCAAACTCGTTAGCACTCAACCATTTCAAGTGCTAATATTAATATAATACATATCTCAATATTATTCAAGTATTATTTTACCATTTTTTACCTTTAATTTTTTAACATCGAATTTAAAAACAAAAACAATGCAGTTTATAGAATTGTAGGGCGGCCGCCCACGGTCACCCCTTTGGTTTAACATTTGTGATTCAAGTTCTTTATAGGGACAATTAATTGTTCAGGACGGCAGGCATCGTCCCCTACGTTGGTTATTTGATGATTTAAGTTTTTTGTAGGGGCGGCCGCCTTAGTCCGCCCGGCTTGGGTTTATTTGTCCTTTTTCAATAATCAATAAAAAGGAATGTTTCCATTCCTTAAATTAGTTTATTTATAAGCTTTCTTCATCCTGTTTTTTATGATGGATTATACTTATAAATTTTTCGCCTTCTTTTATTTTTCTGACTCTTTTCTCAAACTCTATTCTGCTCATCCATATTTGTCTTTCACATCCCATGCACTTCAATTTAATATCGGCACCTTTTCGCACTATCTGCCATTTATTTTCACCACAGGGATGTCCTTTTTTTAGAGTTACTATATCATTTAATTCATATACTAACAATTTTTCACCTCTGTCCTGAATTTAGGAGGATTTATTCCTTCTTCTATGAATAATTCAACGACCTTTTGTCTTATTTCATATTCTATATCATATTGATTCGGAGGATCTGCATAGGCCACAACCGTAATATTGTATCCATCATCGCTGTTCTTTGTCACTCCCCAAATCGAGGGTTCCTTTACCGATCTTTTATCATCATACAAATAAGCTATCTTTTCCTTGAGTAATTTTATTATTCTCTTTGGATCTTCTGAAATATCCACTGAAAAATCCACCTTTGCTCTCATTTGGCCTCTTTGTTTGTTGGTTACGATTTTTATCTCTCCATTGGGGATTATATGGAGATCTCCGGAAAAGTCTCTTATGGTTGTGGTTCTTATTCCCAGTTCTTCAACTATTCCTATTTTGTCTTCAATGACCACGGAATCTCCAACGCTGTACTGATCTTCCAATATTAGAAAGAATCCGTTTATTACATCCTTTACAAGGCTTTGGGCTCCAAAGGACAATGCCAAAGACCCCAACCCTACAGTGGCGATAATCGACGATGTATTTATTCCTACTATATCTAAAGAAATAGTGATAGCTAAAAAATATATGACTACCTTAACTATTTTGTCTATTAATTTTACGACGGTCAAAACTCTCATGAAATTTCTATTATCTCTATTTTCCTTGCTGTATATATTTTTTTTGATCAAAGAAGAAATGATATTGGAAATGATATGGGCTACAAGTATTATTCCGAAAATAGAAACCACTTTTCCCAATAAGTTCAGTTCCCCGTTTTCCAATTTAAAATATTCATTTATTATTTCTCTTAAGTTTTTTTCATTCATTTTCATCACCGATAAAATTTCTACCGTTTATTATTTTATAGAGGTTGATTTTTCCTTCCTTCAACGCTCCTATGGTAACCCCTGAGATTTCTATTCTGTCAACCTTTGTTCCAAGTCTGGTGTAAAACTGAGATTTCGTCCCCAGCTCTCCGCCGATATTGCTTTCACCATAGGCGTACAGCGAATTTGAAACCATGGTTAAATTACTTACATTTGCCGATAAAATCAACTTGTCCACCTGCTCAAGTTTCATATTGTACTTCGAGATTATATTTGAATGTAGAAGATAAATATTCCTGTCGGCAACTAATATATCGCTGATGTTGGGAATTTCAGTTCTATACTGCTTTTCTCCCTCATAGAGATATAAATGCTTGTCCGTGGCCATAATAGTTGCATCTTTTTTTCTGCTGACAAAAAGACATACTTCAGCTGAAATTTCCTTGTAGTCTCTATTTTGACCGTCTATCAGCACAAGCAAGCTCTTATATCCTGTTGCATCATTTAAAATTTCTCCCACGGAAAATTTATCAGTCTTATATAAATCATAAGTCAATATAAAGTTGTTCGTTTCATATAAATCGCTTAAGCTTCCATCTTGTTTTAAAATTTTGAGCATTTCTTTACCTTCGGATTTTAAGTGCAGAACTATTTCTCTGTTGAGGTATTTTATGTTGTACAGTTCTTCCTTTATCTTTATGTTGTTAATCAATTCTCCGGTATCTCTGTATTGATAAATCTTATTCAAATCCTTATCATACAAAAACACGTAGTTATTTGCATAATAGGTTTTTAAATTCTCCGCAGTGAATTTTATGTTCTTGGCTATATTTCCATTTTTATCACAGAAATACAGAGTATCGCCGTCAAATATGATTATGGCATTGGTGCTTATATAAAAGTTTTCAGCAAATTCTATATCTGCAACAGTCTTATCAAAAACTATATCTCTTCTGCCCAAAATTTTTGATCTATTTATAAAAATTACCGTTAGGATTATGAGCGCAATTATTATAGTTGCATATTTTATATTCTTTTTCAAAGCTTACCCCCAAGGAAATTATATCATAGTGGATATTTAATATGAATAAATTTGCGCAATAAAAAAGAGCCGGTTTTTAATCGCTCCGGCTCTCTTTTAATCATAGAGATTTCTATCTCCGAACTTAATTTTACTGTCAACTACAACTCTCTCTCCGGGAAGTCCATATTCATCCATCAACAAAAATAGTATCTTACAAATTTCAGCTCTTGAAATTCCTTCATTGGGTCTTAAAAGAAGATCATTTCCTCCGCTTACAACCCCCAGACCCACTAAAGCTCCTGCATAGCCTTTGTTGTCTGCACTAAAGGAATTTCCATCCTTGAATTTGTTCAATAAGTCGGGATTTTGTTTTAACTTGTACATGTAACCCACTATTCCCATGACATCTTGTCGTGAAATGGGGCTGTTAGGATTCAATCTACCTGTTGTCGGAATTAAATAACCCGCCTTTATTGCCTTTGCTACATCTTCATAAAACCAATCAGAGGTCTTTACATCTGAAAATGTAACTGTGTATGTTTTTTTTAAATTTGCCATAGAATTAATTATTGAAAAAAATTCCACTCTTGAAATATTGTCGTCCGGCCTGAATTTATTGGCATCATATCCTGTTACAAATCCCGCGCTGCTCATTTGATCTATATATTGAGCCGCCCAGTGATTTCTCGTATCAGAAAATTGCACCGCATATACAGTCGCAGAACCAAACACAAGCAGAAGAGTGAGTAGAATTAACAGCAATCTTCTACCCATTTTCATTTACCCTTCACCTTTTTCTTATTGAATCTTATTTTCTTAGATACATTGTACCATGTTAGCTATCGATGAAATTTTAAGTTTGTATTACATAATTTTCTTTTTTTGTAATACAACTGAAACAATACAATTCTGCTGATGATTTTTATTGCTACGAAGCAAAAAGGTTCCCGGGTACCCTCCCGATGCAAAGCTTCGTGGAAGGGTGGGATTCTTATTTTTTAAAGTAATTTACTGCACCCTTAAATAGATTTTGAAGTTCTACATCATAGATGTTTTTGTATAAATCGCCTGCAATGCGTTCAGAGTGTCCCATTTTACCCAGTATTTTCCCATCCTTTGACATAATGGATTCAATGTTGTAGTCCGAACCGTTTGGAGATTCAACATATACTGCTACAACTTGTCCGTTATCAAGGAGGTTTTGAAGACCCTTTTCATCTGTCACGAATCGCCCTTCTCCATGGGATATCGGCATTTTGTAAACTTTATTTTCTTCAAGTTCACTCAACCACGGAGAATTAGTCGTAAGGACTCTTGTTTCTACAAATCTTGCAATATGTCTTTTTGCTGAATTTAATATCAATGTCGGAGAATCTTCGTCCAAATCTCTCACTTCACCGTAGGGGAGAAGCCCACTCTTTACCAAAGCTTGAAATCCGTTACAAATTCCTATTATCAAACCGTCATTTTCATCCAACAAATACTCTATTGCTCCTGATACTTCCTTTGATCTAAGCACTGCTGAGATAAATTTACCTGAGCCGTCAGGTTCATCTCCAAGAGAAAATCCGCCCGGTATTGCAAGTATTTGAGATCTTTTGATAATATCCGCAAGTTCCTTCAGCGATTTTTTAATTTCCTCGCTGTTTGAGTTTCTAAATACATATATTTCAGATTCCGCGCCTTGCTCTTTAAAGGCCTTTGCTGTATCCCATTCGCAGTTTGTTCCCGGAAATACGGGTATTACAACCTTTGGCACATCCACCGGTCTGCTTGATTTTAATCTTTTGTTGTCAACTTTTTTGTTCTTAAATCCAAATTCCTTCACAGCTTTATGAGGGCTGAATATTTCATCCAAGGTATTGAGATAACTTTCCTTCAGCTTTTCGGAATTAAGTTTTACTCCGTTTACTATATAGTCTTCGGCGAATTCCCCGATATTTTCTATATAATCTCTATCTTCCACATATTCGACTATAAAGCCTCCATACAATGGAGAATAAAGCTCTTCAAGTGTGACATCAAATCCCGTGTTTCCCACAGATTGTTCATATAGCTGAACAAGTGTGGATTTTGTTATAGCCGTTGCGGAAATTACATTTTTAGAAAGAATATCTTCATGAAGTTTTTCCATATTTGATTTTAATTCTTCTAAATCAAGCATTCCGCATTTATCCATTGTCGTCTTTACAAGACCCAGTTTTCCTTTACCCTTTAAGTCGCTTGAAATTACATCTTCAATATCAGCTGTAGTGACCGCAAAGGAAATCAGTGTAGGAGGCACACTTATGTCTTCAAAGGTTCCGCTCATCGAATCCTTTCCACCTATAGGAGGTGCATCAAAAAACATTGACGCTTCAAGAGCTCCCAAAAGCGACTTAAGCGGTTTTGACCAAGACTTTGCCGTAGTTAGTTTCTCAAAGTATTCTTGGAAGGAAAGTCTTATATTTTCAAGAGAAGCACCATGAGACACGAGCTTTGCAATTGATTCAATCACTGCATAATATCCTCCCAAGTATTGGGACTCTTCGCTCAAATACGGATTAAAGCCGTAACTCATAAGCGAAACCGTTTTTGAATCTCCCTTTAAACTCGGTATTTTTGCCACCATTGCTCCTGAAGGATTGTATTGTTCATGACCTCCCATGGGATTTAAAACGGTGGCTCTTCCCACTGTGGTATCAAAATTCTCGTATAGATTTTTCTTGGAAGTATTGTTTAAATCTTTCAGATAGTCATAGATATTTTCCGGATTATCGTCTTTGTTGAATAAAACCTCAGATACATCTTCCGATACAACTTCCACTTTTTCTTTCCTATCTGCTCCATTGGTATTTATAAAGTCATAGGATAGCTCACATATAACTTCATCTTCATAGTACATGACCATTTTGTTGGAATCTGTTATCTTTGCAATAACTGTCAGTTCAAGATTTTCTTTGTGTGTTTCCTTTACAAATTCTTCAAGGTCACTGTCCGCTATAACTACGGCCATTCTTTCTTGCGACTCGGATATGGCAATTTCTTTGGGCTTTAATCCTTTGTACTTCAAAGGCACTTTGTCCAGATAAACTTCCACTCCGTCATGAAGTTCTCCAACTGCCACAGATACTCCGCCTGCTCCGAAATCATTGCATTTTTTTATCATCTTTGCGACCTTGGGATTTCTGAAAAGTCTTTGTATTTTTCTTTCCTCAGGAGCATTTCCCTTTTGCACTTGAGCAGATTCGGTTACAATCGAGCTTACAGTATGAGTTTTTGATGATCCTGTAGCTCCGCCTATTCCGTCACGCCCTGTCCTTCCTCCTATTAAAAGCACCAGATCTCCATTTTCGGGTTTGAGCCTTTTTACATTTTCTTGAGGAGCTGCAGCGATTACCGCTCCTGCCTCAAGCCTCTTTGCAACATATCCGGGATGATAAATTTCATCCACATATCCTGTGGTTAAGCCTATTTGATTTCCATAGGAGGAATATCCCTTTGCGGCTTCCTTTGTTATTTTTCTTTGAGGAAGCTTCCCCTTTAATGTGTCTTCTATAGGAGTAAATGGATTTGCCGCTCCCGTTATCCTCATAGCTTGATATACATAAGCTCTTCCGCTTAAAGGATCTCTTATAGCTCCACCAAGACATGTGCTTGCACCTCCATAGGGCTCAATTTCTGTCGGATGGTTGTGCGTTTCATTTTTGAACATCAAAAGATAATCTTCAAGTTCTTCCTTGCCTTCTTTTTGTACCCTTACTTTTATTTTTATCGAACAAGCATTTATCTCATCACTTATTTCCAAATCTTCAAGTTTACCGGTGCTTCTTAAGTACTTTGATAAAATGGTTCCGAAACTCATCAAGGAAATAGGTTTGGTAATTCCCAGTTTTTCTCTTATTTTTAAATATTTATCAAAGGTTTCTTTTATTGTATTGTCCAAATCCGTTTGAGGATTAAATTCTATATTGAGTTGGGTGTTAAAGGTTGTATGCCTGCAATGATCCGACCAATAGGTATCTAAAATCGCAATTTCAGTCTCATTGGGATCTCTGTCTTCAGATTTGAAATAATCTCTTACCATCTCTATGTCTTCATAACTCATAGCAAGAGAATACTCATCCAAAAAGCTTTTAAGCTCAGCTTCTCCGAAATCCTTAAACCCTGAGTAAACTTCATTTTCTCTGTTTGGTTTATTTGTAGATGTCAGAGTTGTGGGAACATTTAAGAGAGATACTCTGTGAGAGTCCACAGGATTTACCAAATATTTTTCAACTTTCTTTAAATCCTTTTCATCAAGCCCTTCAAATTCATATACCGTACTGTTTGATGCCTTGATGTCTTCATCGCTTACAAGGGAAATTGTATCTATTAAACCTTGTTCTCTTTGGTCGAATTGGCCCGGCAAGTAAGAAACAACTATGGTGTCTTTGAAATTTGCTTGCAGTTTTAAAGCCTCTTCTTCCAAATAGACATCATCCACAGGTCTTTCTGAAAGGATGGTGTATTTCACCCTCTCAAGAGTGTCCATTCTCGCTTCGATATCGTATCTCTTATAGACTTTAACCTTGTCAAAATTTACATTTAATGATGATTTGATTTCCCTTTCAAGGTCCATGGATTCATAATCGTACTCATCTTTTTTAGTTACATAAATCCTCTTTACCTTCGGCCCTATATCTTTTCTATAATACATACCGTCAAAGTGAACTTTCTTTACATCTTCATAGACTTGTTCTATTGCATCATCAAAATTATCAGCTGTCGCAACCAAATTTAATACACGTCCGCCTGATGTTAAAAGCTTTTCTCCGGACTTTTCAGTCCCCGCATGGTAAATTTTGGATTTAATTCCCTCTTCAAAATTTATTTCAATTCCTTTTTCGTAACTTCCCGGATATCCCTTTGAAGAAACTACAAGACATACCGATTTTTTGTCGTTTACTTTAAGTTCAACTTCATCTAATTTTCCTTCGCTTGTAGCCATGAGAAGCTCAAGAAGATCATTGTCGATTTTTTCAAGAATTACTTGAGTTTCAGGGTCTCCGAATCTCACATTGAATTCAAGTACATCTATATCCCTATCTCCTATCATGAGCCCTATGAAAAGAACTCCCTTGAAATCAATTTTTTCTTCTTGCAAACCCTTGAGTATAGGCTTTAAAATTTCTTCATCTATCCTGTCCATGAAAGGTTCCGCTTCTACATTTGGGCTGAAAGTTCCCATTCCTCCGGTATTAGGCCCCTTTTCACCTGTGAATATCTTCTTATGGTCCTTCGAAGTGGGTAATCTTAAAATTTTATTTGAGTCTGTAAGAGTAATGAGACTCATTTCAAAACCCTTTAAAAATTCTTCCACAACTACTTTTTTGCAGTTGAATTTATTTTTATTAAAGACCTCATCTAAAAAGTCCTCAGCACCTTGCTCAGTTTCAGCTATAAAAACTCCCTTGCCGGCTGCAAGCCCATCGGCCTTTATGACGGCTTTTCCTGTTTTTTCTAAAAGATTTTGTGCAAATTCAAAAGCTTCATCAAAATCTTCCGTTTCAATGTACTTTGCAGAAGGAATATTATATTTTTTCAAAAATGATTTTGTAAAGGCCTTGCTGTTTTCAAACATTGCAGCTTTTTTATCGGGTCCGAATATCTTCAATCCCAAGGTTTCAAATTCATCCACTACCCCTTCACAAAGAGGCACTTCAGGTCCTACAACGGTGTAGTCAATTTTGTTTTCCTTTGCAAAGTTAGCTAATTCTTCCGTGTTTTCTGCTGAAATATCTACATTTTTCCCGAGTTTTTCAGTTCCTCCGTTACCTGGAGCAAAATAAATTTCTCTCGAAGAATCCGCTTCGAGCAATTTACTTGCAATGGCAAATTCTCTTGCTCCCGAACCGATTATCAATATTTTCATAGTACCTCCTAATGTTTAAAATGCCTGTTTTTACTGAACACCATTGCAATTGAAAGTTCATTGCACTTCTTAATAGAATCTTCATCCCTCATGGAACCTCCAGGTTGAATTATGGCGCTTATGTTCATTTCTCCCGCTAAAGTTACGCAATCGTCAAAGGGGAAAAAGGCATCCGATGCCAATACTGCACCGGTGAAATCTCTGTCGTAATGTTCCCTTATGTTTTGAAGAGCCCAAACTCTGGAGGTTTCTCCTCCGCCGATTCCCACTGTGGTCATGTCTTTTACAGCTACAATTGCATTTGATTTTACATGTTTTACAACTTTCATTGCAAAGAGCAAGTCTTTTTTTTCTGAAAGTGTAGGTGTTTTTTCAGTGACTACATTGTATTCATCCTCGGCATTATCTCTTTCTTGAGTTAATACTATGCCATTGATCTGTTTTACGTCCAGATCGCTTTTTTTCAATTTGAAGTCCATCTTTATAAGTCTTATGTTTTTTTTCTTTTCGAGAATTTCCAAAGCTTCGGGAGTAAAGTCCGATGCTGCTATTATTTCCAAAAAAATCTTTGACAACTCTTCTGCAAGATCGGCTTCCATTACTCCATTTAATGCTACTATGCCTCCGAATATGGATGTACTGTCTGAATTATAAGCTGCAAGATAAGATTCTTTCAAATTATCCTTGTGTGCAACTGCACAGGGTGTCGCATGCTTTATTGCCGCTACTGAATTTTCTCCCAATTCCGAAACTATTTCCACAGCTACATTTAAGTCATTGTAGTTATTGAAAGACATTTTCTTGCCATGTATTATTTCAAAGTTTGAAAAATAGGAATTCAGCATGTTATCCTTGTACAAAGTCGCTTTTTGTGCCGGGTTTTCTCCATATCTCAAATCTTCTAACTTTTCAAATCCGAAGTTTAAGTACTTGGTTTCGGATTTCGTCCTGTTCATAAAATATCTTGAAATATTTGAATCGTAATACGCTGTTAGATTAAATGCCTTGGTGGCGAGCTTTTCTCTAAATTCAAGGTCGATTTTTTCTTCTTTAATTCTCTCTATTACTTCTTCATAGTCCTGCACATCAGTTACAACTAAAACGTCTTTGTAATTTTTTGCAGCCGCTCTAATGAGAGTAGGGCCACCTATATCTATATTCTCAACAATATTTTCATGATCGCCGCTTTTAAGCGCACCTGCAAAATCATATAAGTTTACAACTACCATATCTATTGGTTGGATATTTTCTTCCTTTATGGTTTCTAAATCATCTTCGTTATCTCTTCTATATAGTATTGCTCCGTGAATATAGGGCGATAAAGTCTTTACTCTTCCTCCGAGTATTTCCTTAAAATTGGTGACAGATTCCACGGGTATTGCATCTATTCCCAATTCCCTTATTTTTTTCAGCGTTCCTCCTGTGGATATTATTTCATATCCCAATTCTTTTAAATTTGATGCTAAGTATTCCAAGTTAGATTTATCTGTTAAAGAAATAAGAGCTCTCATTTATTATTCACCTCTATTTTTTTTATGGCATCCTTCAATATTTTGTGTTCCACCTCAAGTACCCTGTCTTTTATTTCACGTGGGCTTTTAGCGTCGGATATGTCTATTTCTCTTTGAAGTATTATATTGCCCTTATCCAACTCTTCGTTTACATAATGCACAGTTGCTCCGGAAACTTCATCCTTGTTTTTAAACACTTCTTCATGAACTCTCATGCCGTAATATCCCTTTCCCCCGTATTTCGGAAGAAGTGCAGGATGTATATTGATAATTCTGTTTTTGTATTTTTTTACAATAAACTCAGGTATCTGCCTTAAATATCCCGCTAAAACCACGAAATCTATATTGTATCCTTCAAGCTTTTTGAGCATTTCTTCATCGTCTTTTATGACGAAGGTATCTATGTGATTATCCCGTCCATGCTTTAATCCTTCTGCATTTCTGTTTGATATTATAAGAGAAATATCAGAGTCGAATTCCCCCGCTTTTTTTGCCTCCAAAAGAGCCTTTAAATTAGTACCGGTTCCCGAAATTAAAACCGCTATGTTCATTTTATATCAACGCCCTTGGAACTGTCTTTGATAAATCCTATTTCATAGGCCACATCATCAGTGTTTTCATTTATGTAATTTAACACTTCTCTGCTGATATTTTTATCTACAATTACAACCATGCCTATGCCCATGTTAAATGCTCTGTATAGTTCTGACTCATCTATTTTTCCGGATTTTTTAATCTCTTCAAAAATAAAAGGCAATTCCCATGAACCCTTTTTAATTTCAACTCCATATCCTTCGGGAATTATTCTTGGAATATTTTCAACAATTCCTCCGCCTGTTATATTGGCAATTCCTTTAATTTCAAATCTTGAAGTTAAGTCTAAAATAGTATTTACATATAATCTTGTGGGAGTTAAAAGAATTTCACCCAGTGTTTTATCCGAACCTTCAAATTTATCTTCCAATTTCATGTTCAATTCTTCAAAAAACAATTTTCTTGCCAAGGAATAGCCATTTGAATGTATTCCTGAAGATGGAAGTCCTATTACCACATCTGTAGGTTTGATGGTGGAGCCGTCTATGATTTTTTCTTTATCTACGATTCCAACGCTAAATCCCGCAAGGTCGTATTCATCCTTTGCATACATTCCTGGCAGCTCCGCCGTTTCTCCTCCGATTATAGCTGTGCCGGTTTCCTTGCAGGCAATTGATACGCCCTTGACTATTTGTGCGATTTTTTCAGGAACTATTCTGTCCGCTCCGATATAGTCAAGAAAAAACAACGGCTTTGCGCCTTGACAAATCAGGTCGTTTACACACATTGCCACGAGATCTATCCCCACAGTGTCATGCTTATCCATTTTTTGAGCAATTAAAAGCTTAGTACCCACTCCATCCGTCGAAGCTAAGAGAACAGGATTTTCCATGTCTTTGAACTGAGAAATATCAAATCCCCCGCTAAAAAGTCCTATTCCTCCTAAAACTCCCTTTGTTGCAGTGTTTTTAACATGTTCTTTTATAAGTTCTACAGCTTTGTTTCCGGAGTCTATATCCACTCCGCTATCTTTGTAATTAATCATATCTACTCCTTAAATAATTATAGGATCCACCGGATAATTTCCATTGAAGCACGCCTTGCAATATCTATCTTCCCTTATGAGGGTCGCCCTTTGAAAGGCCTCGGGAGATATAAAGGAAAGACTGTCTGCATCAATCTTCTCTCTAATTTCTTCAATGGATAAATTTGCCGCAATTAAATTTTTTCTGCTGGGTGTGTCTATACCGTAATAGCATGGATAACACACCGGCGGAGAAGTTATTCTCATATGCACTTCCTTGGCTCCTGCTTCCCTTATTCTCTTAATCAGGTTTTCAGATGTTGTCCCCCTTACTATGGAGTCATCTATCAACGCGATTTTTTTGCCTTCCAATACGTGTTTTAGGGGATTTAATTTCAATTTTACCGTCAGTTCTCTGAGTTCTTGGGTGGGTTTAATAAAAGTACGACCTATATATCTGTTTTTCACAAGACCTATTGCCAAGGGAATTTTCCCCTCTTGTGAAAATCCTATGGCAGAGGGTATACCGCTATCCGGCACGGGAACTACCAAATCCACATCGCAAGGCGATTCAAGATATAGATACTCTCCACATCTCCTCCTGAAATTATATGCATTCACCTTATCTAAAGTTGCATCCTCTCTTGCTACATAGACATATTCAAAAATGCAGTGTCTCGGTTTTTTAGGCCCTTCCACAAAGAAACTTTTTATTCCCTCCGCCGTTACTTCTACGATCTCGCCCGGAAGTATGTCTCTGGTGTTGGTCATGCCCAGTATTTCATTTGCCGCATTTTCAGAAGCAACTATTACATCATCGTCATTATATCCTATGGTCAAGGGTCTTATACCCATGGGATCTCTAAAGGCCACCATTTTATTGTTCATCAACAATACCACGGAATAAGAACCCTTTATCACACTCATGGCTTTTTTTATAGCATCTATAATGTAACCGTTGTAATATCTGGCAATTAAAAAAAGTATCACTTCAGTGTCTATGGAGGTTTGAAACATAATTCCTTCTTCTTCAAGTCTGGTCCTTAATATTTGATGGTTTACAATATTTCCGTCAAAGGCAATACTGAATTCATTTCTCTTGGCAAATCCCATAAGTGGTTCCGTATTGTAATCTTGGCTTCCCCTACTGATCATATAACCAACATGACCTATGCCTAAATTACCCTTAAGTGCATTTAAAGTGTCTTCCTTAAAAATGTCAATTACCAGTCCTTGACCCTTTTTTCGAATTAATTTTTCTCCATCGGATACAGTCATCCCACAGGATTCCTGTCCTCTGTGTTGAAGAGAGTTTAAAGCAAAAAACAATTTTGTACTTACAGATGATTTAGAAAACATCCCAACTACTCCACTCATTAAATAAACATCCCATCCTATAATAAATTTTCTATTTCCCTGAAGAAAATAAATAAAAATAAGAGAACCCAATGGTTCTCTTGCTACTTAATTTTAGCTACAGTTTCCCCTTTACCTTCAGATAAACAGAATTCCCCATCAAGCTTCAAGCACAACTTAAATTTTCTTAGAATTTCATTGAAATTGCCCTCATTTGCTTTCATATTAAATTTTTCTGAACTACTATGAGATAAGATCAATATAAAGCCCCCAAAGAACTTGATTTCATCTATAATTATAGCATAATAGCATCAATTTTTAAAATTTTTATTAAAAAACACACCTGCTAAAACAAAAAAATCTGAGAAATTTATATTCTTCTCAGATTTAAATTCTATTTAAAGATTTTAAGCATTATTTTCACCGCAATGTAAAATAATATCAATACGGCAAAAACTCCTATCAAACCGAGAGCCGCAACCTCAAGCCCCGACAACATTATATCTTTCATAAAAAACCTCCTAAACAAATAAAGGCACAAGCGCAAGTATCATAGAACCTGCAACTACAGAGCCCAATTGTCCTGCTACATTCGCACTCATTGCTTGCATAAGAATGAAGTTGGTGGGATCTTCTTCAGTTGCAAGTTTTTGCACAACCCTTCCCGACATGGGAAATGCAGAGATCCCCGCCGCTCCAATCATCGGATTTACTTTTTCCTTTAAAAATATATTTAAAATCTTTGCAAATATTACTCCCCCCGCCGTATCAAATACGAAAGCTACAAGTCCCATTCCCATTATCATCAGTGTTTTTAAATCCAAAAAAGCTTCAGCGGACATTGTAGAGCCTATTGTTATCCCAAGTAATATTGTAACTAAATTTGCAAGTTCATTTTGTGCCGAAAGGGAAAGTCTATCCAATACTCCACAAACCCTAATCAAATTTCCAAACATCAATGCACCTATAAGGGCTACGGACATAGGCGCTATAATTCCTGCTATAATAGTTATAACTATGGGAAAAAGTATCTCTACTATCTTAGGAACTTTAATTCCCGTATACTTCATCCTTATCTTTCTTTCTTCCTTTGTTGTCAATAACTTTATTACAGGCGGTTGAATTATAGGAACAAGGCTCATATATGAATAAGCGGCAACTGATATAGGTCCTAAGTAATTTTGTGCAAATTCCTTTGCGACATATATTGATGTCGGTCCGTCTGCCGCTCCTATAATACCTATCGATGCAGCCTCAGGTAAGGTGAACTGTCCAGTTGAAAGGGCAAAAAGCATTGTGGCAAATATTCCGAATTGTGCCGCTGCTCCAAAAAACAACATAAAAGGACTTGATATGAGCGGCCTGAAGTCAATCATAGCTCCTACCGCTATAAATATAAGTACGGGAAATAATTCCGTTGCAATACCTATGTTGTAAAGTAAAGTTAAAAACCCTTCATCTCCTACTGCTGATGAAAAAGGTATATTACATAAAATAGCTCCAAAACCTATGGGTAATAAAAGAGTAGGTTCATATTCCTTGGCAATTGCAAGATATATTAAAAATCCCCCTATTGCAAACATGATAATGTGCCCTAATTCTAAATTGAGTATCCCAAGTAATAATCCATTTTTTAAACCTTCCAAATTTTTCCTCCATTTTTTAAAAAAAATAAGACCACCGCCTTAAACAGTGGTCTCGCTTCCATCAATTGGTCTTTAACCGGGATAAATCCGTAATGACGGCTAAAGTTTATAAGCTACTCCCCAATGTGATTATTAGTATACATTAACTAAATTATTTTTTCAATTGAATTATATTTTTAAATAAAAAAAGCGGTCTAAGCTAAACTTAAACCGCAAATTTTTAATCTAATTAATACCATCCTCTAAGTTTCATTGCTTCTGCAATTGACTTTATAGCATACATGTAAACAGCTTCTCTTAATGATACATTGTATTCTTCAGATACTCCGAAGACTCCTTCGATTGCTTTCATCATGTCAGCTTCTTGTTTTTCTTCTACTTCTTTTTCTGTCCAATAATATCCGTATTGGTTTTGTACCCATTCATAGTAAGATACAAGTACTCCACCTGAGTTGGTTAAAATATCCGGAGTTAGAGGTATGCCTCTCTTAGCAAGAGCTTCGTCTCCTTCAGGTGTTGTCGGACCGTTAGCTGCTTCACATACTAATTTTACGTTTAGTTTTTCTGCAACTTCATCTGTAATCACATTTTCAAGTGCTGCAGGTACTAATATGTCATATTCGCCTTCCCAGAATTCTTTTTCTGTAATTCTCTTTGCATTGGGGAATCCTAACAATGTGTGATTTTCATTTTTGTATGCAAGAAGTTCTTCGAACTTCAATCCATCTTCATTGTATAGAGCGTAATTTCCTTCTTTTTTATCCCATTCTGCAAGAGCTACAATCTTTCCGCCTTGTCTTTGAAGGTTTTTAACTGTAAATGTACCTACATTTCCAAATCCTTGAACTGCAAGTTTTGATTGTGTTATATCTATGCCGTATTTTTTAGCTGCTTCTCTTGTTACTATTGAAACTCCAAATCCTGTTGCTTCATTTCTTCCTTGAGATCCGCCAAAAGCTATCGGCTTTCCTGTAAATGTACCAAGGTCCATTTTGTCTCCGTTAAGTTTAATATATTCGTCTATGAACCATGCCATGATCTTAGGAGATGTTCCTGCGTCCGGAGCAGGTATGTCTATTCTTTCGCCTAAGTACTTATAAAGACCTCTTATATATCCTCTGCAAAGTTGTTCTAATTCTCTTTCTGATAAATCAGTGGGATCCACGGAAACTCCACCTTTTCCTCCACCATAGGGAAGTCCTAAAGCTCCACCTTTAAATGTCATCCAAAGAGAAAGTGCCTTTACTTCATCAAGGTTTACAGCCGGGTGAAAACGAACGCCGCCCTTAGCAGGTCCTACTGCATCTGAGTGACAGCTTCTATAGCCTTTGAAAGTTTTTAATGAACCGTCATCCATTTTTACAGGGATTGAAATTTCTATTACTCTCTTAGGTTCTTTAAGTAATTCATAAACAGCGGGATCAAGACCTAATTTGTCACATGCAGCCTTAACTTTTTCTTGTGCTGCTACTAACGGGTTTAAAGTATCTGTCATTTTAATACACTCCTTTTCTTTCAATAAAATCATCTCTATCTAATCTAAAACTGAAACAATTTTAACAAATCTATTATAACAAATAGTGCATGCCAATTCAATTAAAACCCAAATAATCAGCTATTTATTGAGCTTTTAATAAATTAGTGTACATTAAAAAAACATTAATTACAGAACCTGATATACTATTGCTTTCCTAAGGTATAAAAAGTTCCCGAGACCATAATTCCACCAACGATATTTCCAATGGTCGCAGGTATTAAATTGTGAAGAGCAACACCTATAGTAACTTCCTTTGAAATCATGGAGCCAAGAGAAAATACCATCATATTTGCAATACTATGCTCAAAACCAAGTCCTACAAATGTGAGTATGCACCATACTATCATGATTAATTTTGCAGCTTCGTTTTTCATCTTCATGCAACACAGTACCGCAGTACATACCAATATATTGCACATTATTCCTCTGAAAAATATCGTTATTACATCAGCACTTGTCTTAGAGAAACAAAGTCCTACAATTGCATCTCCGACAGCTGAGCCTTTAGCACCTGTTCCCATATATAGAACAGAAACGAGCAGCGCTCCCAAAAAATTTCCTATGTATGATAACGCACAAACTTTTATCGCATCCATGCCCGAGATTCTGCCGGTAAAGGCTGCAGATGATAAAACCATTATATTGCTTGTAAAAAGTTCTCCTCCAGCCATTATGACAAGAGACAATGCAGCCGAAAAGATAACTCCATTTGATATTTTTACAAAATCAGAATCCAAATTACCAAAAATTGAAATACTCAAACCCATAAGAAGAATTCCCAATCCTATAAAAAATCCCGCCATTATGGAACCTATCAAGTATCTATATCTTGATTTAGTATAAAGAGAATATTTTTTAATTGCTCCATTATTTACCTGTAGTAAAGCTTCACTGTACATATAATTAATCACCTGAATTTTTAGATATAGTATAAGACGCAAATGTCTAATTATTGTCAAAAAAATAATTGGCGGATTGTTTTTCCACCAATTATTTTTTGAACTTTAAAGTACAGAGAAATCCTCATCTATTCCATCACAAATAAACATGTATCCGGGTGAATGAGTTATCATTATTTCAGGTTTCGATGTCATTGCTATTGATTGTGGAGTTACTCCACAAGCCCAAAACACAGGTATTTCTCCTTCTTTGATTTCCGATCTTTCTCCAAAATCAGGTTTATCTATATCTTTTATTCCGATAAGCTCAGGACTCCCCACATGTACGGGAGCTCCATGAACCGACGGGAATCTCGAAGTAACTGTAACTGCTCTTACAACTTGATGATAAGGTATAGGTCTCATTGAGACTACCATTTTCCCATGAAAAGCTCCTGCAGGTTTTGTTTCTATGTTTGTAAGATACATAGGAACATTGTGGTTATCTTCAATGTGTCTTACAGGAATTCCTGCATTTAGCATAGCGGATTCAAAGGAAAATGAACATCCGATTAAGAATCCCACCATATCATCGGTCCAATATTTTTCTATATCCGTAACTTCATCTACCAATTCGCCTTTTTTGTATATTCTATACTTGGGAATATCAAATCTCAAATCTGCTCCCGGAGCCATTAATTTAGGTTCAGGGTTTCCGATTTCAGTTACATCCAAAATTGGACAGGGTTTCGGGTTTCTTTGTGCAAATATTAAAAAGTCAAAAGCTACATCTTTGGGCAGTATAGCTAAGTTTGCTTGAACGTGTCCCTTGCTTATACCTGATGTCGGTCTTAAGAGTTCATTCTTTCTAATTAATGCTCTTGCTTCCTTTGGGGTTAAATTTGCTACATTTTTCAAATTATCACCTACTTTAATGATTCTCTGACAGCAACAACTTTATCTTCAAATTTTTTATATAGATCTTGGGCTTTTTCTATTGAAACTTCTTGGAAACAAAGTTTTGTGCCTGCTCCCATTTGAGCCAATTTACAAACATCTTCTTTAATTACTGCACCGATTTTTGTATATCCGCCTGTAGTTTGTCTATCTGCAAGAAGCACTATGGGAAGTCCATTCGCCGGCACTTGTATTGAACCCATAACTGTACCGTCTGATATTATGTCTGCTCCTTTTATGTGTTTTATTGGATTTCCCTCAAGTCTCATTCCCATTCTGTCTATGCTCTTTGAAACTGTGTAGCCTCCGGATTCAAAAAATTTGCCGATTTCTTCTTTTGAAAAATAATCATCTTGAGGCCCTAAAGTAACTCTTATAACATTGAATTTTTCTATTTCGGGGTAGTATTTCGGATCGAGAATCTTGCCTTCTTTAGCTTCGGGATTTACCTTTACTTCAAATTCATCCTTAGCTTTTAAAGCTCTTCCTTCATATCCGCCAACCTTACCTTTCATAAAGGTCGATTTGCTTCCATTTAATTCAGGAACCTCTATTGAGCCTCCAAAGGCGAGATATGCACGAAGACCATTCTTCAATTTACCAAAGCTCAAAGTACTGCCGGCTTTAACTAAGTGGGATGCATGCATCGCAACTTCTTTTCCGTCTATCTTGGGACTTACATCCGCACCTGCCACTGCAATTACTACATCTTCATCAAATTTAAGCATCGGACCAAAATAAGTTATTTCAAGAACCGCTTCTCCTCTTTTATTCCCTACAAGAGCATTTGCGAGTTCATAGGAATATACATCAAGCACTCCTGCTGCCACCATTCCGAATTTTTGGTAACCTATTCTTCCATAATCTTGAATTGTAGTGGATATTCCACCGTTTATTACACTTATTTTAGCCATTCAAATCACCTACAGACACCTTTGTTATCTTAACTTTATATTCTCCCCTTTCGACCTCTTCAGCTATTTTATCGTATTCATCTTTTGTTATACTTACATATCTGATATAGTCTCCTGAATTTATAAATACAGGCGGATCGTTTTCAGGATTATAAAGCTTTACAGGAGTTCTTCCTATTAATTGCCATCCTCCCGGTGATTCTGACGGGTACATACCTGTTTGAGTTCCTGCAATTCCAACAGATCCAGGAGCAATTTTTAGACGTGGTGATTTAAGTCTGGGAGTAGCTATCCTTTCATCAAGTCCTCCGAGATAAGTAAAACCGGGTAAAAATCCAAGCATATAAACCAAATAGTCTGTACCTGCATGGATTTTAATTACTTCTTCTTCAGACATGTTTGCATTTGAAGCAACATTGGCAATATCCGGTCCATATTCTCCTGCGTAAAGTGTGGGGATTTCTATTAAATTTACTTCTCCGCTTGTAATGTCTGATTGTACTTGTCCATAGCTCTTCAGTTTTTCTACTAATTCGCCATAACTTATCTTTAACGGATCGTAATTTATGGTAATCGATCGATATGTGGGAACCATCTCAATTATTCCATCAATATTATCATTTGTTATTTTTGCAACCGTATCTCTGATTCTCGCATTTATTTCCTTTGAAATCTCATTTCCGAACTCCATAAGAATAGAACAATCAGAGGATACAAGATACCTAATGTCGCTCATTTAATCCTCCTTGTTTAAACTAATTTAGATAAACCTCCTACAAGAGTTTGAACACCTACATATGCTGCAACTGCACAAACTATCCATCCTAAAACTCTAAGATACATTGGGTGAACATAATCTCCAACGATGGATTTTTTAGTACTTGCAACTAGCATTACAGCTAAAGTTACAGGCAGAATTAATCCGTTCAACGCTCCTACTAATACCAATAGAGTTTGAGGTTGACCGACTATTATAAATATAAGAGTAGAAACTACGATAAATCCTATAGTTACTTTATTAGCATTTGCATCTATAGGTTTAAACAATGTTCTTAAGAATGAAACCGATGTAAAAGCCGCTCCTACTACAGATGTTATAGCTGCTGCACAATATACAATTCCGAAAATCTTATAGCCTACATTTCCTGCAGCTATTTGGAAAGCTGAAGCTGCAACATTCGATTCATCAAGGGTTGCACCTGTTGATACTACTCCAAGTACAGCTAAGAATAATAAGATTCTGACTATTAAAGCAACTGTTATACCTAAGTTTGCGGATCTTGTAACTTGAGTTAAGTTTTCTTTTCCTGTTATGCCCGCATCAATAAGCCTGTGTCCGCCTGAGAATACTATATATCCTCCTACAGTTCCCCCAAGAAGTGTAAGTATAGCAGGTACAGTAGCGTTAAAATCAGATGGCGCTACCATTCTTTGTGCAGCTTCTCCTACAGGAGGATTAGTTGTAACAGCTACATATCCGATAAGTATAAGCATTATAGCTCCTAAAATTTGAGTAAGTTTATCCATTGCATTTCCCGCTGATTTTGAAGTGAATATAACTATACCTATAATAGCTCCGATTACCGCTCCAAGTTTAGGATCTACTCCGAAGATAACTTGCATTCCAAGTCCCGCTCCGCCTACATTACCTATATTAAATGCCAAACCTCCGGCAGCTACTAAAAATGCTATAAAATAGCCAAGTCCCGGAAGTAATTTATTAGCTATATCTTGACCTCTGAGTTCTGAAACCGCTATAACTTTCCAAACATTAAGTTGAGTCACATATGCCATTATTATAGATACAAAAATTACAAATGCGAAGTCAGCTCTTAATGAATTTGTGAAAGTAGCCGTTTGAGTCATAAATCCCGGCCCAATTGCTGATGTTGCCATCAGAAATGCAGCACCTATTAAAACCGATAGATTACTTTTTTTATTTTCCATAGTTAGTCTCCTTATAAAAATTTATTTTATGAAATTTTCAACAGCTTCAATCTTTATTCCAGCTTCTTCAAGACCAGCTCTGATTCCCTTTACAAATTCAATAGCCTTCGGATTATCTCCGTGAACACAAATTGAATCCGCCTTAATATCTATGTCTTTTCCATCTGCTGTAGTTACTTTTCCCTCTTTTATCATCCTGATAACTCTGGGAACAGCATCCTTTAAATCTTTTACAAATGCTCCCGGCAGAGCTCTGTTAACAAGAGATCCGTCTTCATTATATCCTCTGTCTGCAAATACTTCTTCACTTACTCTAAGTCCCTTAGCCTTTGCAGCTTTAGCTATATAACTTCCGCTTAATACCATTAGTATAATATCTTTATCAAGTGCTTCCATACCCTCTATAATTGCATTTGCCATAGCTTCATCAGCACATGCCGTATTGTATAATGCTCCATGCATTTTCATGTGTTGAAGTTTGATATTGTTTGCCTTTGTAAAAGCCATAAGTGCTCCTGTTTGATACATTACATATGCCTTTGCATCAGCAGGAGATACCGCCATCTTTCTACGCCCGAATCCTATCAGATCCGGATATCCCGGATGGGCACCTACTTGAACTCCATATTCTTTTGCAAGTTTAACTGTCTTTTCCATTATTATCGGATCTCCGGCATGCCATCCGCAAGCCAAATTGATGCTTGTAACATGTTTGATGATTTCTTCATCCATTCCCATGGTATAAGCTCCAAAACCTTCTCCGATATCGCTGTTTAAGTCTACATAATATTGCATAAAATTTCCTCCTTTCATTTTTGCTATAGCTTACCTTTATTTAAAATAAATTAAATAAACAAATTAGTTTGGTAGCGTTTTCATGATATGATGTATAATATTTTTATAACTTTTTTATTATTGCTTTTTCCTATTATATCACTTTTGTGTTACTTTGTTAACAATTCAATTTTATTTTTATATAATTTGGTACTTAGCATCTTTTATTTTATCTTGGAAAAATATAGCTATATATCCCGGACCTGTATGAGCTCCCACTACGACTCCTAACTGAGTTATCAGTATATTTTTTTCTTCAAAATCCGTTTTTTTAAGTATATATTCCTTAGCTTTGTTGGCAAGTTCAATATCGTCTCCATAGGATATACAGATAGTCTGATTTTTAATGTCCTCTGAATAAAATTTTAAAAATCCTTCACTGACCTTTTTATACAGCATATTTCCGCCTCTTACCATGGCTACTTTTCTAAGTTTGCCGTCAGTTCTTGAGACTTCTAAAACAGGTCTTACATTTAAAAAATTTCCAATAGTTGCAGATCCTTTGGAAACTCTTCCTCCCCTTAACAAATATTCAAAAGTAGTAACGGAAAACAGATGAATATTATGTTCTCTGATAAATTCCAGTTCATCTAAAATATATTTTGCGCTTTCTCCCGATTTTGCCATTAAAGCTGCTTTTGCAACTAAAAGACCCATCCCGCATGTAGCGCTTTTTGAATCAAAAATATGTATTTTTGCTCCTGAATGCTCAGTTAAAAGCTCTTCTTCAGCTTTCTTCGCTTGATGATATGTGCCTGTAATTCCGGAACTTAAGGATATATAAAGTATTTCATACCCCTTGTTTATGTGATCTTCAAAACATTTTTTGTATTCGAATTCAGAGATTTGACTGGTGCTGTAAACTTTTTTATTTTTCATGTTTTCAAAAAGTTCATCCGAGCTCAGTGATTCTGACGAATATTCATTTTCTGTATCGATAACCGGTATATTTAAAACTTCAATGTCATATTTTTCAATTATTTCCTTGTCTAAATCCATTCCGCTGTCGGTGATAATTTTTATGTTCATAGGTACTCCTCATCTTTTTATTTCCGATTATAATTATACTATATTAAAAAAATTAAGGATACTAAAATTAGCATCCTCATTTTCTTTTGAAAAACTTTGAATTAAAAATTTGCTGAGTCTTTATCAACTGATCTGTGGCAAGTTTTTGAATTTGTATACAAAATTCTATTTGGTTTTTTAAAAGCTCCAAATAGGCTTCTTCCATTTCTTCCTTTTCCTCTTCGTATATAATGGGAAGATTTTTTGATTCTTCTTCCATTTTAGGTGGATTAAGCTCTATTACCAGCTCGCCTCTGTTGTTTTTTAAATCTTTTAAGATTTTTCTATTTATCCTATCTGTTTTTTTTATTTCAACCAAAGCTCTGTTGTTCTTTATAAATTCTATTTGAAGACTTTGTTCATCTTTGGATTTAAACATTGAAAATATACGTTCAATCTCGCTTTGCATAGTTTCATTGTGAATTTTATCAAATAAAATATCTTTAAAAACATTTCTCAGGTCCTTTGGGCAGTCGGCAAGCTCATGTAATTCCACATCTATTTTTATAGACTTTTCATCGTCTTTTGCGGAATTTAGAACTTTGCAAATAAAGTACCTGTCGCCTGATTTAACGATTATTAAGTCTTTTTCTTTTAAATCATTTGTACAATTTAGAAGGACAGCTATTTTTTTTCTATTGTCGGAACTTAACCCTTCTTTAATATTATTTTTAAAGTCGAATATTATTTGACTGTTTTTTATTTTTATATTTAATAAATCGCTATTTACAGCGTTTAAACCGTACAACATAATTATAGACCTCTTAAGTAATCCGGCCTGAAATTTCTGCTTTCAAGTGTTTCATCGATGAGTTCAATTAACTTTTCTCTATCTTCATTTAAATTTCCTTTTAAAGAAACGTAATTGGATGCATGATTGGATCTGAATATAGTGCCTTCAGAATCCACATTTTCAAGGAATAATTTCATTTCATAGAGTATCTCATCAGCTGAAGGCATTTTGAATTTTCCATTTACATAGTCTTTATATATCGGTGCATTTTTGTATATACGCATAGTTAAGTAAGATACATAATCGGGTTTTGTAGTAGTGATGAGTTTTGCGGTGTTTATGGCATTTTGTTCCATCTTATCAACTCCGCCCAAACCTGCAATTATAGTTATTGAAGTCAAAAATCCTACTTCTTTGCACTTCTTCATAGCCGCTATATAATCTTCTACTGTAAGCCCTTTTTTTATTTCCTTTAATATTTCTTCATCGCCGCTTTCAAATCCTATATATAACATTTTAAGTCCCTTATCATACAAGGTTTTGAGTTCTTCTACAGATTTTCTGTTTATATCTCCAGCTGTGGCATAACTCGATATTCTCTCAACATTAGGGAAATTTTCATTAATATAATCTATCAGTTCTACAAGATGCTGCGTTTTTAAAACTAAAGCATCTCCATCGGCTATGAATATTCTTCTGAATCTTGGAAAATATTCCCTTATGGTTTCAAGATCTTCAATTATGTCTTCTATTTTCCTTACAATAAAAGGTTCATCTTTATACATATAGCAAAAGGTGCATTCATTATGCGCACAGCCTATAGTTGCCTGAATTATCAGCGACGAAGCCTCACTCGGAGGTCTGTAAACATCTCCGTAATATCTCAAACTGATTCTCCTCTCGAATTTTTACCGTGTTTTTTCAATAAATCTTCCTTTACTTTCCACAAATCATAAGACAAGTCGACAATGTATTCTTGCGGATTGTCAAATCTTCTTGTTTCTTCCCAAAGCGTTTCGAGTTCAGATTGGACAAAGTCTCTGATTTGGCTGATTTTCGGCAAATCATAAATCAATTTACCCTTTTCATATATTTGAATTAACAACGGTTTTGCTTTAAAATTGCTTAAAATCTTTCTCTTCCAAGTAAATACCGGATGGAATATTTCATAATTACCCGAATCATCGAGTTTTTCATCATGCAATGTCACCACATCCGCCATCGCCTTGCCGGTTTCTCTATCATAACACCTGTATATTTGTTTAAATCCGGGGGTGGTGATTTTGGATACATTGTCTGAAATTTTTATCTTAGGGATAATATTTCCCTGTTTATCTTCAGTGGCTGTAAGTTTATAAACGCCTCCGAAAACCGGTGAGCTTTTTGATGTGATAAGTCTTTCTCCAACCCCGAAAGCATCTATTTTTGCTCCTTGAATAAGCAGATTTTGTATGACAAATTCATCCAAGGAATTCGATCCCATGATTATAGCATCTTCATATCCGGCATCATCGAGCATTTTTCTCGCTTTTTTGGATAAGTATGCTATATCTCCTGAATCGATTCTTATTCCCTTAGGTCTATATCCTCTCGGAACAACCACTTCATCAAATACTTTTATAGCGTTCGGCACACCTTCTTTTAAAGTATCAAAGGTATCTACCAGCAACAAACAGTTATCAGGATAACACTCTGCATAAACTTTAAAAGCTTCGTACTCGCTGTCAAACAATTGAACCCATGAATGCGCCATAGTGCCCAGGGCCGGCACACCGTATAATTTTTCTGCAAGAGTATTGGCTGAACCGTTACATCCACCTATGTAAGCAGCTCTTGCTCCTAAATTTGCTCCTGTATACCCTTGAGCTCTTCTTGAGCCGAATTCCGTGACTCCTCTTCCATCTGCCGCATAGACTATTCTATTTGCTTTTGTAGCGATCATGGATTGATGGTTTATTGTCAATAAAACCATCGTTTCAACCATTTGAGCTTGAATTATCGGTCCTCTTACAGTGATAAGAGGTTCTCCGGGAAAAGCTATCGAGCCTTCAGGAATCGCCCAAACATCGCATTCGAATTTAAAATTTATGAGATACTTCAAATATTCTTCATCAAAAATCCCCTTTGTTCTCAAAAATTCTATATCTTCGTCATCAAAATGCAGATTTTCAAAATAATCCACTAACTGCTCAAGACCTGCAATTATGGCATAGGAAGCATTATCGGGAACAGATCTGTAAAACATATCAAAATACACTATCTTATCTTTGTAACCCGCTTTAAAAAATCCGTTACTCATGGCAAATTCATAAAAATCCGTAAGCAACGAAAGATTTATATCATTTATTTTCCCCAATTTAAAATCCTCCTTTACATTGACTATTATTATATAATTATTTATCATAACTTGCAAAGAATATGTAACTCTACAATTATTTATTATCGATATTTAAATTTTTATGGATTATTTATTATTAAAATAAGACACACAGAATCTGTGTGTCTTACTTTTAAGATATGAACAAATTCATATTTGAGTTGTCACTGTCATTTAGCATAGATGCCACACCGCCAATTTGCACGCCATCTATTAATTCTTCCTTAGTCAACCCCATTATATCCATGGTCATTTGACATGCCGTAAGTTCAACTCCCATATCCATGGCTTGTTGTATAAGCTCTTCCAAGCTTGTTATGCCCTTGGTTTTCATTACGGAACGAATCATTGATGCTCCAGCTCCTAAGAAATTCATCTTGGAAAGCCCAAGCTTCTTTGAACTCTTCGGAAGCATTCCTGAGAACATTCTGCTCATAAAATCCTTTTTTACCGGTTCAGGATTTTCTTTTCTCAATATACTAAGTCCCCAAAATGTGAAGAACATATGGACTTTATTGCCCATTGAAGCTGCTCCTGTTGCAATTATAAAAGCCGCAATTGCTTTATCCAGATCTCCGTCAAAGACAATCATGGTTTTTTCCTTTACAGGTGTCGGTTCACAGCAGGTTATTTGTTCATTTCCCACTGAAGTGTCGCATTTATTTTGAGTTTTTTCATTCCCTTTTTTTATTCGGGCAGTAAATTGCCCTTTGCCTTCGCCCTTTGAAATAAGAGTATTTGAAGTGTTTTCGCACCAGCTGGCAATATCTCTTGCAAATCCCGGGTCTGTTGCCGTGATGTCCAATATGTCCCCGTCATTTAAAGCTTCCATGGCTTTTGAAACTTGAACTATAGGTCCCGGACAACTCATTCCACAAACGTTGAGCACTTCTATTTTATTCTCTACAACAGATTTTTGGGATTCTCCTTCTTGTTTTAATATCCTGTCTTGTGCGGTATTCATGTTTGATGCCACAGGCACATCTTCTTCCCAATCCATGACAGTTCTGTAGCCTCCGATTAAGTTGGAGGCATTATAGCCTCTTTGTTTTAATATTCTCTCGGCTATATATCCGCGAAGTCCTACTGAGCAATATACGAGATAATTTTCCTCCTTAGAAAGTTCTCCAAGGCGATCTCTAAGCTCCGTTAATGGTATATGAACAGCCCCGGGGAGAAGCCCTGAAATTATTTCGGGGTTTTCACGAATATCCAAAAACTTATATTCATCGGGGTTTTCTTTCCATTCACGATACAGCACCGGTGTAGTCATTTCATCAAGTATATTGCATGCCACATAGCCTGCAAAATTAACAGGATCCTTGGCGCTGGAATAGGGTGGAGCATAGGCAAGTTCCAATTGACTTAAATCATCTACAGTTCCATGGAAGTGAATTGCCGATGCGATTACATCGATCCTCTTATCTACTCCATCATATCCAACTATTTGAGCGCCAAGAACTTTTCTGTCCCTTCCGAAAATCAATTTGATTGTCATGGGAACGGCCCCCGGATAATATCCGGCATGGCTCATTGGATGTATGATTGCCACATAGTAGTCTTCCTTGTATTTTTTGCCCTTTCTCGCTAAAGCTTTTTCATTTGCACCTACAGTTGCCACCGTCAAATCAAAGATTTTTGCAACACTTGTTCCCATGGTTCCACTGTATGCTTCCTTGCCTTTCCCGAGAATGTTTGCTGCGACTGATCTTCCTTGTTTATTTGCAGGTCCTGCAAGGGGAACCATCGTTTCACCTCCCAGAACGAAATCTTGTACTCCTACCACATCTCCTACTGCATAAATATAAGGATCCGATGTTTGTTGAAATTCATCTACGCGAATTCCTCGGCGTTCATTTATCTCAAGTCCTGCCTCTACCGCCAATTCATTTTGCGGTCTGACACCTATTGACAATAAAATTATATCAGCCTCTATGGTTTCTCCATTGTTTAACAGAAGGGTCTTTCCATTGTCCTTTGTACCTTGAAAACCCACTTCAAGACGTAAATCCACGCCCTTTGTCCTCATGTGATTTTCCACCAGCTTTGCCATGTCCTTATCAAGGGGTGGCATTACCTGTGGCGCCATTTCAACAACGGTCACGTGCATTCCGCGCTCTACCAGGTTTTCCGCCATTTCCAACCCTATAAATCCCCCTCCCACTACTACCGCTTTTTGAGGATGTTTTTTATCTATATAAGAATAAATTGCATCCACATCGGGAATGGTCCAAAGAGTGAACACATTTTCCGCATCTATTCCTTCCACCGGTGGAACAAAGGGTTTTGAGCCTGTTGAAAGAAGAAGTTTATCATAACTTTCTTCGTATTCTTTTCCGGTTTTTAAATCTTTTACAGTTACGGTTTTTTTGTCTTTGTTTATTTTCAATACTTGATTTTCCGTACGAATGTCGATTCCGTACTTCGCTTCAATTTCTTCAGCGGTAGTTACAAATAAAGCCTCTCTTCTGCTTATTGCTCCCCCTATGTAGTAGGGCAGACCGCAATTTGCAAAACTTACATACTTTCCTTTTTCAAAAAGTATTATCTGTGCATCTTCATCGAGACGACGAAGTCTCGCAATGGCTGTGGCGCCGCCTGCAACCCCTCCGACAACTAAAATTTTCATTTTTCTTCATTACCTCCAAATAAATACTCAACTAACCTGCGAACCTCTTCATTAGTGCAGAAATAATAAACCTGATTGCCGTCCTTTTCACTCGTAACAATACCCATATCACGAAGCTTGCTTAAATGTTGTGAAATATTTGATTGAGAAGCATCCATACAGGATACTATCTCCGTGACATTCTTCTCTCCATGCAATACCAAGTTTTCTAAAATACACAGCCTGATGGGATGCCCCAAAGCCTTTAGCAAGTCAGCCTTCTCCATCATCTCTTCCCTGTGCTGGGATGAAATTTTTTTTAATTCCATTTTAACCTCCTCGAATCTTGGCGATTCAATTTCATATTAGCATTTTATAATATTCTAATATTCTTTGCAATATTTTTTATCTGAATTTTTAAAAATTACATAAAAATAAACGATTCTGAAGCATTAAGCCGAAAATCGTTTATTTCATCAGTTATCTTTGTTTAAACCATGTTTGTTTATAAAGTCCGTTACCTCCGGCATCAATTCATCACTTGTAATTCTAAAAATTTTCTCCAGTATTTTTAATTCTTCTTTTGTAAAGCGTTCTTCCATACGTCTTACAACTATATCTATATACTCTTCTTTTATATTGTTATACTTGTAAAACTTTTCTGTAGGCACCAAATAATATTCTCTTTTATCCTCATCCGATTGATGTTTTTCTATATATCCTTTGTTTACCAACGAGGATATTCTATAGGCCATATTGGGATGAGACAGGTCTAAAAATTCAGTCACATCACTGACACGCGGATTGTTGAGTATATTTATCACTTCCACAGTGAAAGTCTCCATGGCAGTAAGAGATGCTTCACGATTATTAATTTTTTTAAACATACTTTTATAAAAATTCAACTTGAATTTATCATATACCTCATTAAACTTGTCCCTTAACATAAAAACCTCTCTTTAAATAATTGCAAAGGAAATAACACATTCCATGATTTTTTCGCCTTTTACGAAAATTTCACCTTCTCCAAATCCTATGTTACCTCTTTTTGATATGATTTTGCAATGTATTTCAAGAAAATCTCCCGGCACTGCCATTTTATAAAATCGCGCTCTCTTTATTCCCCCAAGTATGGCAAGCTTTTCTTTGTCCTCATTTAAAAGTAAAGCTGTCGCTCCTACTTGAGCCACCGCTTCAATCTGTAAAACTCCGGGCATAACTGCCTTTGAAGGAAAATGGCCTTGAAAATAAGGTTCGTTTCCACTGACGCATTTTACTCCTATGGCATACTCATCTTTTTTTATATCTTTTATTTTGTCTACCATTAAAAATGGATATCTATGCGGTAGTATTTCTTTTATCTCATCTAAACTCAATTCCATAATCATATTCTCCTAATGGCTATAGTTGCGTTATGCCCTCCAAATCCCAAAGAATTTTTCAAAAAACAATTTATGTCATATTTTTCTATTTTTGTTACAAAGTTTAAATCGCATTCAGGATCAAATTTTTCATAATTTATAAGAGTTGGCAGCGTTTCGTTTTTCATTGCAATTAAAGTCATCATTATTTCAGCTGAACCTGATGCTCCCAACATATGACCTATTTGAGACTTACAAGAAGAAACCGATACATTTTTTGACCCTTTGAATACCTCATTTATATACCTTGATTCAGTAGCGTCATTTGCTACGGTGGATGTTCCATGAGCGTTGATGTAGTCCACATCTTCAGGATTAAGTTCTCCTTCTCTCATAGCATCTGTCATCGCAAGTTTTGCATACTCACCTCCGGGGTAAGGTGCCGTGATGTGGTATGCATCACAATTTGCTCCATAGCCGATAATTTCTCCATAAATATAGGCTCCTCTTTCTTTTGCTCTTTGATATTCTTCCAATATCAATATGGCGCTTCCTTCTCCCATGACGAATCCGCTTCTCTCCATATCGAAAGGAATCGAGGCTCTATTTTTATTTTCAGACAAACTGAGAGCTTTCATTGAAGTAAAACCTCCTATTCCCAGTTCAGTTATGCTCGCTTCACTTCCTCCTGCTAAAATTATGTCACTATATCCGTGTTTTATTGCGCGATATGCTTCTCCTATGGCATTTGTCGCCCCTGCACATGCCGTCACAGGACAAATACAAGGTCCATGAGTTCCCAAATCCATCGCTATGTTCGCTGCTGTTAAATTGGAAATCGCCATGGGAATAAAGTAGGGGGATAGTTTGTCATATCCCTTATTCTGCCCACGTTCAGCTTCTCGTTGAATAGTCATAAGTCCACCGATACCGGAAGAGACATATACTCCTGTTCTTACATTATTTATTTCTTCTTTTGTAAGCCCTGAATCTTCGACAGCTTTTCTGGCTGCAACTATACCGAAGACGTTTACTCTATCCAATCTTCGCAAGGATTTTTTGTCAAAATAATCTTCTTCTTTAAAGTTTTTTACTTCCGCTGCAAGTTTTACCTGCATTTCCGATGTATCATAGTGTGTTATTTCATCTATTGCGCAGCTTCTCTTTATTATATTTTCTAAAATCTCTTCCTTTGTGGAGCCGATGGGAGTAACTCCTCCAAGCCCTGTGATTACCACACGTCTCATATACTCATACCTCCATCCACTACAAAAACTTGTCCGGTTATATATCCGGCTTTTTCCGAAGCCAAAAACGCTATTGTACTTGCAACATCCTCAGGATTTCCTATTCTGCCCAAGGGAATCTTTTCAAGCAAATTGCTCTTTGCGTTATCTTGCATATTTTCAATCATCTTGGTGTTGATAAATCCCGGAGCCACTGCATTTACCAAAATATTTTTAGCGGCAAATTCCTTTGCTAAAGTTTTAGTCAAGCCTACAAGGGCTGCCTTTGAAGCTGAATAGTTAGCCTGTCCTTCATTTCCATGAAGACCTGATATGGAGCTTATATTTATTATTCTTCCCCATTTTTGTTTAATCATGGGACGAGTTAATATCTTTGATAGATAGAAAGCTCCGTATAGATTGGTTTCAATCACAGTTCTAAAATCCTCTTCGCTCATTCTGATGGATAGACTGTCCTTAGTGATGCCGGCATTATTTACCAATATATCCACACAATTTACTTTTTTCAGAACTTCATCAGCCATCATTTTGCATTCTTCATAGTTTGCAAGATTGCAAGTTACAGTCAAAACTTCAGTGCATTCATCAGAAAGTTGAGCTTTTAATTTATCAAGAGCTTCTTTATTTGAATTTCCGTGCAAAATTAAATTACAGTTTTGTTTTTTTAATTCATGGGCTGTTGCAGTTCCGATTCCCCCGGTAGCTCCTGTGATTAAAGCATATCTTTTTTTGTTCATACTTCCTCCAAATTAAATTCATCTATGTTGATTACTTCCGTATTCTTAAAATCTTTTTTTAAAATCGTGGAAATTGTCTTTCCCGGACCCACCTCGATAAATTGGTCATATCCTGCATTTACCATATTATCAAGGGATTTATAAAGCAACACCGGCGATGTGATTTGTTCCTTTAAGAGTTTCACCATATCCTGTCCTCTGTACAACTCCCCTGTCAAGTTCGGATAATAGTCCTTTTTTGGTGATTCAAATACTGTATTTTGTAAAATTTCTTCATATTTTTCCGCCGCACTTTGCATAAAGGGCGTGTGAAATGCTCCACTTACTTTTAATGGAACTACTCTTATATTTTGTTCCTTCAGGAATTTTATTAAAGAGTCTACATATTTCAATTCTCCTGCAAGCACTGTTTGGGAAGATGAGTTGATATTTGAAATATAGACATGACCTTTGAAATTTTTATTTATTGTATTTTGCAAGACATTTAAATCTGTCTTTAAAACCGCTACCATTTTGCTTTGTATTTCTTTACTCGCCTTGCCCATTGCCGATGCACGTTTTTTCACCAGTTCCATGGCATTTTTTTCGTCTGTAACTCCTGATGCTACCATTGCACCGTATTCTCCCAAAGACAGACCTAATGTTCCATGAAAATGTATTTTTTCTCTAATTTTCTTTAAAATGGACAGCTGATAAAAAAGCATAATTGGTTGAAGATTTTCTGTCTGTGACAATTCTTCCATTGTGCCCTTTAAAAGAATGGCCCTCTGTTTTTCCGTAAGCATTTCAAAAATCTCTATGCTGCTTTTATATTTTTTCAGCAACTCCAGACCCATTTTCTCATATTGTGATCCTTGTCCGCCAAAAACTATCGCCCTTTTACCCATGAAATTCACTTCCCAACAAAGTTTTTAAATACTCTTCCACTCTCACTATTTCATCTATATCTTCAATATCGGTCCCCGAGAAGTATAATCCACTTTCAAATTTTCCTTTTACTGCATTGATAAGAGCATCGCTTATACAGTAGGGTGTAGTGGATGGTGTACAAGTGCTTATGCAATTAATACAATGCGTAGACGCGATTCTGTGTCTTCTTACCTCTTCTATAAATTCATTTCTTATTCCTCTTGCATTCATTCCCACAGGGCTTATGAGTATTTCCACAGGATACTTCCTTTTGTTTTTCAATAGCCTTTTTTTCGCTTCAACATCTAAATTGGATTCTTCTGTAAATAAAAATCTCGTACCTATCTGTACTCCATCTGCTCCTCTTTCAAGAGCTTTTTTAAAATTTTCCCTTTTACCGAATCCTCCACCTACAAATACAGGTATGTGATTTTTTTCAAAATCAGATTTCACTTTTATGACTTCCTTCAATTCATCAAGTATATCAACATCCAAATTTTCTTTTTTAAATCCAAGATGTCCTCCTGCCTTGGGGCCTTCAAGTACTATGAAATCCGGTAATCTTTTTTCATTTTTCCACCAACGCTTAGCAATGAGTTTAAGAGCTCTGCTCGATGAAACTATAGGAGCAATTATTTTGCTTTCATCTATGTACTTAGGCATTTCCATGGGAAGTCCCGCTCCTATCACCACCCCATCTATATCCGTACCGTTTATGAATTCCAGGTATTCTTCAAGGTGATTGACTACATTCATTATGTTTACGAGAATTATTCCCTTATCTTCGGATTTTTTTCTTGCAATCTCAATTTCCTTTAAAAAAGCCCTTTTGTTTGCTTCTATTGAATTTTTTAAAAAATCCGGCTCTCTGTAGCCGATGTTGACAAAGGATATCGTACCCATGCCGCCGAAGAAGGCCACGGTTCCTGCCAGTCTTCCTAAGGAAATTCCCACTCCCATTCCACCTTGCACCACAGGAATGGACATCTTCTTATTCTTAATAGCTATTGTATTCATCCATAAGCCTTTCAATAAAATCTTTTACCGGAACAATTTCATCAAATTGCCCTGCGGTGTATCCCGCCATCAACGAACCTTCTTTAATATCTCCTTCAGCTACGGCTTTTTTTAATCTTCCGACGGTGAATTTTTCCAATTCTTCCAAATTGGAATCCTCTTTTTCTAATTTTTTATACTCACGTGTCATGTTGTTTTTTAAAAGTCGAATGGGAAGTCCTCTTTTATGACCTATTGTGGTTATCTTTGAAGCATTGGATTTTAACAGAATGTCTTTATAATTTTTGTGAATTGGACATTCCTCTGTAAAAAGAAAGCCCGTACCTATCTGCACACCCGAAGCTCCAAGTATTTCTGCCGCCTTCATTTGAGATGCAGAACTATACCTCCTGCAGCTATAATTGGATGCGTGGAAGCTTCTCTTACCTGAGGAATTAAAACCATAGTGGGCATATCTCCAATATGTCCTCCTGCTTCCATTCCTTCCGCAATAAAGGCTGTTATATCCTTTTTATCTAAATATTGCGCCTGAGATGGAGATGAAACCAAGGGAAGCACCAATATCCCATTATCTCTTAAAATTTTCAAGTATTTTCCCGGGTATCCGGCTCCTACACTCACAATTTTTACGTCATTTCTGATAATGACATTTACCATATCTTCGATTCGCGGATTTAACATAAATAAATTTACGGAAAAAGGCTTGGATGTTTTTGATTTACAGATTTTTATTTCTTCTTCCAACCTCTCAGGCTTCATCGCCCCGGATCCTATAGTCCCCAAAGCTCCCGCTTCAGATACGGCCGCTGCAAAAGTTCCTGTTGCGATGTGTGCCATTCCCCCTTGAATTATCGGATACTTTATATTTAAAATTTCGTTAATATTCATAATAATTACCACTCCATAAGCACTGTGCATAGGGTTAATCCTGCTCCGAAAGCCGAAAACAACACCAGATCTCTTTCCTTAATTCTATTCATATTCTCTGATAAAAGTATGGGTATAGATGCTGCGGAGGTATTTCCCTGTTCATTTAAATTCATCGGGAATTTCTTCAAGTCCATTTCTAACCTTAGGGCGATTTGCTCAATTATCCTGCTGTTTGCCTGATGAAGTAGAGCCAGCTCTATATCTTTGACATCGATTTTAGCACTTTTTAAAAGCGAATTTATTGATTTACTCACTTCATTTACAGCAAATCTGTAGATGTCTTTGCCTTTCATACTCAATTTTTCTTCTTCATTTAATTTTAAAGCCTCCACATCTCCAAAAGTATTCTGCTTGCTGAACCAAAGCTTGTGATTTTTTTCAACAATCACTCCTGCACAACCGTCTCCGAAAAGAATTGCACTTGTTCTGTCTTCAAAATTTAAATAACTTGAAATCTTTTCCGTTGCAATTATCATCGCTTTTTCACCTTGCTGTAAATATTTTTCCGCCAATATAAGAGCTCCGATAAATCCTGTACATGCCATATTTATATCGAAGGCAAGACAATCGGAAGATAATTTAAGTTCTTGATGTATGACACAACTCACCGCCGGCAGGGGATGTCTTGCAGAAAATGTAGGTACGATTAAAAGTCTTATGTCATCTTTGTCGAATTTAAGTTTTTTTGCAACTGAAACTGCCATTTCAGCGGCACTTTCCTCTGCATAAAATCTCTTTTCTATACCTGTTCTACTTCTGATCCATTGATCGGAGGTTTCAAAAAAGTCATAAAAATATTCATTGCTTATCTCATTTTCAAGTTCCAATTTTTTTGCATCTAAAATTTTCAGTCCCATACTATCTCCCCATTTTCATAAACTTTTCATGACATTCTTTAACAATTTGTTCAGGTGTCAACAAATCCAGCCTGTTCAATTCATCTCCAATCAATTTTTTCATCTGCTCAAAATCAGGATTTTGTCTTTCATCTTCTCTTACTATCCCATCTATAATACCGAAAGTCTTTAAGTCCTCTGCTGTCAATTTCATAATTTCACTTGCTTTATCGGCCAAGCTTGCATCCTTGTACATAATAGATGCAAAACCCTCCGGTGAAAGCACGGAATAAATTGCATTTTTAAACATATATACTTTGTTTCCAACTGCAAAAGCAAGTGCTCCTCCGGAACCACCCTCTCCTATGATGAAGGATATCACTGCAACTTTCAAAGAACCCATAAGTGAAATACATTCCGATATAGCTTCAAACTGTCCTCTTTCTTCAGCTTCAATCCCCGGATAAGCCCCCGGAGTATCCACAAAAGTTATGATAGCTCTGCCAAATTTTTCCGCCTGCCTCATAAGGCGTGCAGCCTTTCTGTATCCTTCGGGCAAGGGCATCCCAAAGTTTGTTTCCACAGATTCATCTATATTTCTTCCCTTTTGTATTCCTAAAAAAGTTATCGGTCTGTTTTCAAAGGTTGCAACTCCGCCGAGCACTGTTTTTGAATCGCCGAAACATCTGTCTCCTCTTAAATAAATCATATCTTCAAAAAGTGCTTCCATCACTTCTTTCGCTCTGAGTCTTTTCTCCGACCTGGCAAGTTGTACAGTTTTATAAGCTTCACTCATAAGATTCCTCTTCTATCATGAATCTTCAACAAAGTATAAAACAAGCTCCTCTGTTCTCTCCTTGTCGCTATCACATCAATAAATCCGCACTCAGCTAATTTTTCCGAACGTTGAAATCCATCGGGAAGTTTTTGGTGAATAGTCTGTTCTATGACCCTGGGTCCCGCAAAGCCTATGAGAGCCTTAGGCTCTGCTATCGTTATGTCCCCTTGACTTGCAAAGCTCGCCATTACTCCACCTGTGGCAGGATTTGCAAGCATACTTATGTAAAGAAGTCCTGCATCTTTAAATCTTTGTACAGCTTGCGCCACCTTTGCCATCTGCATAAGAGAAAATATTCCCTCCTGCATTCTCGCTCCTCCACTTGATAAAATTACTATCACCGGCAATTTCTCAATCCTTGCTCTGTCAAACAATGCATAAAGTTCAGACCCCATATATGTCCCTAAACTTCCCATCATGTATTCCGACTCCAAAACAGCAAGATAAATTTCATGAGAGATTATTTTTCCCTTTGCTATAGATATTGCCTCTTTTATATATTCTTTTTCATTTCTTTTTCGAATTTTTTCATATTCCGGATAGTTTATGGGATTGAACTTTTTGCTGTCAAAGGAAACCTCATTAAAGCCTTCATCCAATAAATATTTGAATCTATCTTGTCCTCTCATGGATAAATAATAGTTGCAATGCGGACACACATGCAAATTTTCTATTAAATTCTTTTTATTTATATTGCTTTTACAAGAAGGACATTCTATATATTCAACTGTTCCTGCATTTTTTTTAAATTTGCTCGTGGGTTTTTGAACTCTGAAGCTTTTTATTTGCCCAAGCAAATTTCTTCTTCTATTTAAACTTCCCATTGATCTCGTTTCGCCTCAACCGCTTTCATCTGTTCTACCAATTGTTCTTCCTGATTTCTAATGTAATTTGTATTGATATTGCCTCTGATAAAATCCTTTTCGTGAAATATGGCGTATCCAAATCCCAAATTTGTATTAATTCCATCGATTACGGTCTCTTCTATTGCTCTTCTCATCTTTTTTATGGCTTTAAGTCTGGTCTTGTCAAATACCAAAATCTTACCTAACATAGAATCATAAAAGGGTGAAATTTCTATTCCCGTATAAAGAAAAGTTTCCACTCTTGTGTCTTTGCCACCGGGTGTAAAGTAAAAATTCACTTTCCCACAATCAGGGCTGAATCCGTTGATAGGATTCTGTGCATTTATCCTGAACTCAATGGCATGTCCCTCTTTTTTTATTTGAGACTGATCAAAGGAAAGCTTTAGCCCCGAAGCTATTCTTATCTGCTCCTTGATTATGTTTATTCCTGTAATCATTTCAGTTACTGCATATTCAACTTGAAGACGAGTATTCATTTCCATAAAGTAAAATTTTCCGTCTTTAACTATGAATTCAACAGTTCCCACACCTGTATAGTTACATGCCTTGGCACAATCAATGGCTGCCTTGTACATTTTTTCGAGAAGCTCTTTCTCTACAAAATCACAAGGACTCTCTTCAATTATCTTTTGGTTGTTTCGTTGAATGCTACAATCTCTTTCATATAAATGAACTACATTTCCAAAATTATCTGCCAAAATTTGTACTTCCACATGTCTCGGGTTCTCAATAAATTTTTCCACATAAATAGAGTCATTCAAAAAAGAAACGGCAGCTTCCCTCTTAGTAACATTCCAAGCTTCTACAAGCTCTTTTTCACTATTTACTCTGCGCATCCCCTTTCCTCCTCCGCCGCCGGAGGCCTTTAAAAGGACAGGATATCCCAACTCTATGGCACTCTTCATAAGATGTTGTTCCGATTTGATAACTTCGTTTTTCCCCGGTACTGTTGGAATTCCATGCAAATCAACTAATTTTTTCGCTTCTATTTTATCTCCCATGAGTTTGATTACATCCGAGTCCGGCCCTATAAAAACAAGTCCGGATTTTTCCACCTGTTCTGCAAAATCTGCATTTTCAGACAAAAATCCATACCCCGGATGAATTGCATCACAGCCTGTTTTTAAAGCAATTGTTATTAAAGCATCCTTATTTAAGTAAGAATCCCCACTTCTTGCAGGCCCTAAGCAATATGACTCATCTGAAAAAAATACTGCAGGTTGGTCCTTATCCGCTTCAGAATAAACAACCACGGTTTCAATTCCCAACTCTCTACAGTTTCTGGAAATACTTAAAGCTATTTCTCCACGATTTGCAATTAATATTTTTTTTAGCATTTACTCACTATTCTTTTCTATCTTCATCAACACTTGGTCATACTCTACAAAATCTTCATTTTCACAGCATATTTCCACGACTATTCCGTCACAAGGAGATTTTATTTCATTCATTATCTTCATGGATTCCAAAATGCAAAGAGTATCTCCCTTTTTCACATAATCTCCCACTAAAGCTAAATTTTTCTCTCCGGGACTTGAAGCTGAATAAAAAACTCCTACTATAGGTGCCTTAATATTGACTAAATTATCTTCTACCTCTTCTTTTTGGCCCTTGTTTTCAGCTACTTGTGCTCTCTGTACGACTTCGCTCGCCTCTTTTTTTAAATCCAAACTGAAATCTTCAAAACTCACATTAAAAGAACTGCACTGAGAATTTTCAAAAAGCTTTACAAGCTTCTCCGTAATTTCAAAAAATTTTTCCATTACTTATTGCTTTCAACGTAATCTATTATGTCGCCTACCGTTACAAATTTTGAAAAATCTTCATCTGAAATTTCAATCCCATAATCTTCTTCAATGGACATTGACAGTTCAACCGCATCCAATGAATCCAACCCCAAGTCTTCTTGAAGTTTAGAATCCATCATGATAGTTTCCCCTTCAATTCCAAAATTTTCACTCAATATATCCTTCAAATTTTCTAAATTCATAATTCACCTCATATTATTTTTATTTATGCCTATTGTAATGAATAATAAATCTTATGTCAATAAATTTACTTAAAATATTTTAAATAATTGTTCGTAAAAAAAAGACACCTCTATAGGTGTCTTTTAGTCTTTCTATTTATTATAGTAATTTTGTTACTACTCCTGATGCTACTGTTCTTCCGCCTTCTCTTATTGCAAATCTTAAGCCTTCGTCCATTGCTATGGGTGTGATCAGGTCTACTGTGAAGGTTGCGTTGTCTCCGGGCATTACCATTTCTACTCCTTCGGGTAGTTGGATGTCGCCTGTTACGTCTGTTGTTCTGAAGTAGAATTGTGGTCTGTAACCGTTGAAGAATGGGGTGTGTCTTCCGCCTTCTTCTTTTGTCAGTACGTATACTTCTGCTTGGAATTTTGTGTGGGGTTTTATTGAGTTGGGGGCTGCTAAGACTTGCCCTCTTTCGATTTCGCTTCTTTGTACTCCTCTTAGTAGGGCTCCTATGTTGTCTCCGGCTCTTGCGTCGTCTAATTGTTTTTTAAACATTTCTACTCCGGTTACTACTACTGTTCTTTTTTCGTCTGTTAGGCCTACTACTTCTACGTTGTCGCCTACTTTTACTGTGCCTCTTTCGATTCTTCCTGTTGCTACTGTTCCTCTTCCTGTGATTGAGAAGATGTCTTCTACGGGCATTAGGAAGGGATGGTCTACGTCTCTTACCGGTTCGGGAATATATGCGTCTACTTCTTCCATCAGTTTTACTATTTTGTCTCCCCATTCTCCGTCCGGGTCTTCTAAGGCTTTTAGGGCGCTTCCTACTACGATTGGGGTGTTGTCTCCGTCAAAGTCGTATTCTGATAGTAGGTCTCTTACTTCCATTTCTACTAATTCGATTAGTTCTTCGTCATCTACTTGGTCTTCTTTGTTTAGGAATACTACTATTTGGGGTACGCCTACTTGTCTTGCTAATAGTATGTGTTCTCTTGTTTGGGGCATTGGTCCGTCTGCTGCTGATACTACAAGGATTGCTCCGTCCATTTGTGCTGCGCCTGTTATCATGTTCTTTACGTAGTCGGCGTGTCCCGGGCAGTCTACGTGGGCGTAGTGTCTGTTTGGTGTTTCGTATTCTACGTGTGAGGTTGAGATGGTGATTCCTCTTTCTCTTTCTTCCGGGGCTTTGTCTATGTGGGCGTAGTCTACGAATTCTCCTCCGCCGTATCTTTTGTTCATTACAAGGGTTATTGCTGCTGTCAGTGTTGTTTTTCCGTGGTCTACGTGTCCTATTGTCCCTATGTTTACGTGGGGTTTGGTTCTTTCAAATTTAGCTTTTGCCATTATAATCCTCCTATAAAACTCTTTATATTAAATTATATGTTACAATACAAAACTCTTAAAATCAACGTCTTTGTTGATTGGATATTTGCATTCATTATACTACTTATTTGTAAAATTATCTATTCTTATAACATAATTAAATTTCTTTTAAAGGTTTATCTTTTAATTATTCAGGTATATTTACTTTAAGGGGTGATATAAATGAAGTATGCACACACTTGTATAAGAATTGCCGATTTAGATGCTTCCATAAAATTTTATAAAGAAGCGTTGGGCTATGAAGTTACGAGAACTAAAGATTTTCCTGATGCTAAGTTTACATTGGTCTACTTGGCGCTTCCGGGAGATAAATCGGAACTTGAGCTGACTTATAATTACGATGAAGGTCCTTACGATTTGGGAAACGGATATGGTCATATAGCTCTTCTTACTCCTGATTTAAAGCAGTTTCATGAAAAACTGAAAAAAGAAGGATATGAAGTTACGGATTTAAAGGGTCTTGAACCCGGAAAAGAAAGGTTTTTCTTCATTAAAGATCCTGACGGATACAATATAGAAATTGTCATTGACGACTAAACTGCTCGGAAATATCTGAGCAGTTTTTTAGTCTTTGATTTTCTTGTATGTGAAATTGACTAAGTAATATCTGCAATATATGAGATCTACAACTTCAGATATGGGATAACAAAGCCACACAAGATTTAAATTGCCGGTAAGAGACAACAAATAGGCGACAGGCAAAAGAGCTACAACCTGTCTGATGACAGAAGAATTAAGAGACAGTACTCCGTTTCCCAAGGCTTGAAAACTCGCACTTGTAACTATATTGTGTCCTGCAAAAAAATATGCGAAGGATATGGTTTTTAAAGCGGGCACACCTATTTCTATCATCTTTTCAGAAGCATTAAAAATCATCAGCATATTTTCTGCAAAAATCTGTATAGCTATAAATCCCACAATCATTATAACTGTGGCAACTTTTATCGAAAGCTCCACCGCCTCCACTGCACGTTCTTTTTTCCTTGCGCCGTAATTGTAAGCAATTATGGGTACCACTGCATTGTTGAGCCCGAAGACAGGTAAAAAAATAAAGGATCTAAGCTTAAAATACGCTCCCAATGCCGCCACTGCCGTAGATGAAAATTTACTTAGTATAATGTTCATGAAGTAAATTGTGACGGATGTTATGGCTATGAGAATAAAACTGGGAAATCCAACTCTGTATATCTCCTTTATTATTTTAAAATCCGGTTTGAGTTTCTTTATTTCTATAGAATCATTATATTTATAATTTATAAACAAACTCAGTATCGCCGCAGATATCTGTGCAATTACAGTTGCAATTGCCGCCCCCTTTATTCCCATTGCCGGCACTCCGAAATGTCCGAAGATCAAAATCGGATCAAGCGCTATATTTATTATTACTCCGAAGATTTGAGTTATCATTGTGTAAAATGTCTTGCCCACCGATTGAAAAATTCTCTCCACAGTTATTTGAATAAAAGTTCCCATGGAAAAAACAGTAACTATTGAAATATAATCGACGCCATAGGCTATTATCTTCAAATCATCTGTCTGTGTCCTGAAAAATGCTTCAGAAAGAAAATTTCCGAAAATAAAAAATATCAAATAGTGGAAAATTGCCAAAACCAATCCGTTTTCAGCAGCTCTATTTGCCGTCTCAAACTTTTTCTGTCCCAGAGATTTCGAGAGCAGAGCGTTTATTCCGACAGCTGTCCCAACGGCAAGTCCTGTAATCATGTATTGGACAGGGAACGCTAAAGATACTGCAGCAAAGGCATCTTCGTTTATATGAGAAACAAAATAAGAATCCACTATGTTGTACAATGCTTGAACCAACATGGATATCATTATAGGTATGGACATTTCAAACAACAGTTTATTTATTTTTTTAGTTCCCATTTTGTTCTCTTGCAACTTAAGCACCTCTTATACTAAAAAACATAATCAAATTTAATTATACCTATTTAATAAGACTATATCAATATGCTATAATATTTAGGTATTAATGAGGTGATAATTATAAATACACATACAAAGAACAAGAGAAAATCTCTTTCAAGTAAAGCGTACAACTATATAAAAGAAAAAATTGTTTCAGGAGAGTTAAAAGACGGAGATATAATCACAGAAAAAAACATAGGTGAAGCTTTGCATATGAGCAGAACCCCTGTGAAAAGAGCTATCACTCAACTGGAATTGGAATCCTATTTAAAATCCATGGACGGCATAGGTACTAGAATAATCGGTCTGTCCATAAAGGACTTGAAAGATATATATGAAGTCAGAACTAATTTAGAGACACTGGCTCTTAAAAGCTCCTTTAGTAATATCAAAAAAGAAGATATCGAAAAAATTAAATCCGATTTGAAAAAAATAAAAAAACTCTATGACGAAAACGCAGAACCTGAACCGGAGCTTCTGGCAGAGGTGGATGATGCCTTTCACAGTCTAATCACTGAAAATACCACTAACGACTATGTGAAAAGTCTCGTGGAATCTATTGACTTGAAATTAGAAAGATACACCGTTGCAGCATATAAATGGACAAACACCGGTGAAGAAGCTACTCGACAACACATGAATATATTAAAAGAGATAGAAATCGGAAACTACGAAACAGCAAACAAATATTTAAAAGATCATATAAACTGGTCCTTGGATATCTTAAATGAAGCTTTAAACAAAAAAAATCGACCTGCAAATCTGTAGGTCCATTTTTTATTTAGTCAAGTAATCAATAAATTTTTGTGCCGAATTTATCTCTGATTTTTTACTGCGAAAAATTCTTATCTTGCGCTTGGCATTTATATCATCTATCTTATAAAAGGCCAAATCATCTGTCGGCGATTCATATTTTACAATGCTGTCCCTTGTAAATATAATTCCTCTTCCTTGTTTTGCCAAAGCATAGGAGGTTTGATATTGATCCATGTACATCAAAATATTCGGATAAAAACCTGCGTCCTTGCACATATTCAACCCGCGAGTGTACATGTCATTTCCTCTTTTTAGAAAAAGAAAGGGCTCCTTTGAAAATTGTGACAAACTCACGGCAGGATATTTATCCGAAAGATATGCTCCGCTTTTTAAATCTTCGTAGCTTAACATATATTCCTTTAACTTTTTATTTATCTCAAATCCGCCGGGAACTGCAAGTACTATATTTTCTTCAACCCAATCATATATTTTAAACTTTTCTTTATTTATATCATCTACTGTAATTCCAATATCGGCAAATCCTGAATTTACACACTCTTCAAATTCATTTGCATTGACTTCTATCAACCTTACGGAGATTTCCGGATTAGATTGTTTAAAAATATTTATGATTTCAGGCATCACATGGAAGCAGAAAAAAGTTGAACAACATACATATACGGAATTTTTCGAGTTCTCGGAAATGGTGTTTAAATGTCTTTTGGTTTCATCCTCTATCTTCATGACCTTTTCAACGGCTTGAATGTAATATTCTCCGGCAGTGGTTAATTTAATCGGAGAAGTACTCCTGTCAAATAGAGTTACGTTTAATTCATCTTCCACTTTTTTTACTACATTGCTAAGAGCCGGTTGAGAAATATAAAGTGATTTTGCCGCTTTTGAAAAACTTTTCTTTTTATAAATTTCATAAATATATTCTCTGTATTGAAACATATTATTCCCTCTTTATAATTGTATTTATACAAATAACCAAATCACTCTGCCCGTTTATGTGTATCTGTCAAAGGATAAACCCTTGGTTTATTTATTAAAAGCCTATTACTATTCCGCCATTGTCGGCATATCCCGAGGCTAAGCCCTTTGTGTGAATTATTATTATATCCTTGAAATCGTACAATTTCTCGACTTTCTCCTTGAAAAATTTTGCTTTTTCAAGCCCTGCCACATGGGAAATAAAAAGGACTCTCTCTTCCATATTGTCACAAATATTTCCCAGAGCATTTGCAAGTTTCGAAAGAGATCTGGTAAATCCTCTGTTCATTTCAAATAGTGCAATTTCTCCATCTATTTCTTCCATTATCGGTCTGATGTTTAAGATGTTTGCAATAAGTCCTGTGGTTTTTTTGATTCTTCCGTTCTTTATGAGATTTTCAAGACTTTCCAATATAAAAAAGGTCTTGTTGTCGTCCACCGTTTTATTTATTTTTTCAATTGCATTCTCAAAATCTTCTTCATTTTCAAGTATTTTGACCAATTTATATACTACAGAAGTCTGTCCTGCACTGGCTGATTTTGAATCCGCAATATATATTTTTTTGTTTGGAAATTCTTTTTTGAATTCTTCCTCTGCAACCTTCGCACTGTTATAGGAGCCCGATAGCTTTTGAGAAATTGTAACTACAAAAATATTATCTTCTTCAGCTTCTTTAAATACCTTTAAGTACTCAAAGGGTGAAGGGCAAGCTGTTTTTATCGGGTTGTCGCTTGCAACCATTGTATCTATAAGTTCTCTTACGTTCAAATTGTCGTCATCTATGAACTCTTTTGAATCAACGGTTATTTTAAAGGGAACATAGGATAGGTTGATTTTTTCCTGCATTTCTTTTGTCAAATCACAAGATGTATCGGAAATTATTTTATACTTCATGGATACCTCCTTAGTTAAGTCTTTTTTCAATATATTGAGCGAGGTCTTGAGCATATTTTTTCAACACTTCTTCATCCTCTCCCTCAATCATAACTCTTACTTTACTTTCTGTTCCTGACGGTCTTATTACAACTCTACCCTTTCCGTCAAATTCTTCCTCAATTTTTTCTATTTTTTCTCTGATATCATCAAATTCCATGTATTTGTTTTTAAGGTCATTTCTCACCTTTGCATTTATCAAAACTTGAGGATAGGTCTTCATCAAGGCATTTAATTCTGACAGTTTTTTCCCTGTTGCCTTTATTACCTCCAATAAGTGAAGCCCTGTAGCGAGTCCGTCTCCTGTGGTATTGTAATCTAAAAATATTATATGTCCCGATTGTTCTCCCCCGAGCACATATCCGTTTTTAATCATTTCTTCCAATACGTATCTGTCGCCTACTTTCGTGTGGATTAAGTCGACCCCTATGCTTTCCAAATACCTTGTAAGTCCTATGTTTGACATTACCGTACCCACTACTGTATTGCCCCTTAGCTTTCCCCCTTTTTTCAAGTTCATTGCACATATTGCGAGCATGTGATCTCCATCTACTATCTCGCCCTTTTCGTCAACGGCGATAATCCTGTCGGCATCTCCATCAAAACTCATTCCTATATCCGCTTTTTTGCTTTTTACAAATTCACAGATCAAATCGGGATTTGTGGAACCGCACTTGTCATTTATGTTTTTGCCATCAGGTTGATTATTTATTACAAATACCTCCGCTCCCATGGATTTTAAAAGTGGCTCTGCAATTTCAAAAAGTGCACCATTTCCTGTATCTATGGCAATTTTCATTCCGGTTAAATCAATATTTATCAAATTTTTCAGGTAATTTGAATACTCCTCCTTTAGATTGATTCCTTTGGTAACTCTTCCCAATTCATCTCCCGTGGCAGTTTTATACAACTTTGTATCTGAAAAAATATGTTGCTCTATTCTGTTTTCCACTTCATCGGGAAGCTTGTATCCCTCGCTGGAAAAGAATTTTATTCCGTTATATTCAAAGGGATTATGCGATGCGGAAATTACAACTCCGGCAAGATAATCTCCGGTTCTTGTAAGGTACGCCACAGCCGGTGTCGGAATAACTCCTGCAAGTTCGACATCTATGCCTATGGACATCAAGCCGCTTGCAAGAGCAGACTCCAGCAAATCTCCTGAAAATCTCGTATCTCTGCCTATTAAAACCTTTCCTCTTCTTTCCTTTGCAAGCACATATCCCGCAGCTCTTCCCACTTTGTATGCAAGCTCGGGTGTGAGTTCAAGATTTGCTATCCCTCTTATTCCGTCTGTTCCGAATAATTTTCCCATTCTATCACCTAAATTCCCTGTTTATTATATCTAAAAGTATTTCCTTCTCATTGAGCTTCGGATTGTCAAGGGTTAGTTCATTTGCGTATTTAAGTATCTCACCTATGATTTTTCCCTCTTTAAAGCCCAATTCAATTATATCTTTGCCGTCTATACAAAGATAATTTTTCTCTTTAACTCTTTTATCTTCCATTAAAATTTGTTTTACTCTGCTTAAATTATATTCCAAATCACCTATATCTCCATCTATTGAAGTGCAGGCTCTGTCCGCCATCAATAAATCATATAGATCAAATATGTTTTCAAAACCCACTCTTCTTATTTGCCTTCTAAGAGCTTTGTCTGTAAGTTTCCCACTTACCTTCATATGCTCACTTATCAACAAGATGACCTTATCTATAACTTTATTTGAATATTTGTATTCTCTTAAAATATTTTTTGCCATATCCGCTCCCATTTCATCGTGCCCGAAAAAATGACCCACTCCACTTTCATCTACACAAAGAGTCCACGGCTTGGCAATATCATGAAAAAGCGCTGCAAGTCTTACTTCTAAAACTTTATCCGTGCTGTCAACTACGCATTTTATATGGTCAAAAAGAGTTTTTATGTGATATGGTGTTTTTTGATTGTAACCCACAGTTCTTTTAAGGTCTTGGAAAAGTATTTCAAGAAGTCCCAACTCCTCCATGAGGTCCAGGGAAGCGGAAGGTTTATCGGAAAGCATTATGCCGTTAAATTCAACTTGAATTCTTTCCTTGGCTATCTCCTTTAAAAGATGACCTTTTTCCTTTATTACTATCTTAAGTTCATCATCCATATTGAAATTAAGAGTGCCACAAAACCTCACAGCTCTGATAATTCTAAGAGCATCCTCTTCTATTCTCTCTTGTGCATCTCCTACACATCTGATGATTTTATTCTCTAAATCTTCTTTTCCTCCATAAAGATCCGTTAAATTTCCCTCCATGTCCATTGCCATGGCATTTACCGTGAAATCACGCCTTGCAAGGTCATCTTCTATATTTTTTGTAAATACAAGCTCCTTGGGTTTTCTGTGGTTTCTGTAGAGACCTTCAAGTCTGAAAGTGGCTATTTCCACTTCATAACCTTTGTATTCTATGGCGATAGTTCCAAATTCACGTCCTGCTTCATGAAGAATATTGCCCTCGAAAATAATGCATACCTCATCAGGAGTTGCGTCTGTTGCCACATCGAAATCATGAGGCTTTTTTCCCAAGAGGTAATCTCTTAAAGCTCCTCCCACTAAATAGGCTTTATGATTAAATTTTTTAAAAATTTCAAGTATTTCTAAAATTTCCTTTGGCATATTGTCACCTTATAAAATAAATTATAACATATTAAATGAAGCAGATACCACAAAACATTAGCTTTTCTGTGCATAAAATCCATTCCTATGGTATAATTATTTGAAATAGGAGGTACATATGAAAAGACATTTATTAATTGTATCGCTGATGTCCTTGACTTTGATATTAAGTGCTTGTGGCAAAAATCAAAGCCAAGAACAATCTGCTGAAAAAAACACTTCCGGAAATGGAACTGTCACTATTTTAAATGATGAAAGTACTCGAGAGGAAGCGGGCGGAAATGCTGAAAACGCTACAAATAAAACAGAATATCAAAATGAAATTACAGGCAATGAATTAGCAACACAAGAAGAAAATCCAAGTCCAGCTACAAATAAAGAAATTCTTAATAATCTCATCGAAAACTCCGACTATATCTCAAGGGTCAGAATTCAGATGAGTCCTGAAAACAACACGACTTCTACATTTATAGAAGATTACAGAGGAGATCTTTCTTCTATTGAATTGACTCTGCCGAAAACTTTATTGGCAAACAGAGAATACCTTATATTTTACTTAGATGGCGCCGGAGGCAAAATAGAGCCCACAAGAGGGGAAGAATCCTTCATCGAAATCGGAAGTGAAAATGACGCAGCCCTTAAATACATCGAAGAAATTTTTAACACTACAAAAACCCCGAACTTGGAAAATAATTAAAACTATTTAAATTGAAAGGAAGAAAAATGAAGAAATTTTTAAGTACTTTGCTTGTTTTCTTGTTTCTGTTCAATGTGACAAGCGTATATGCGGCAAGGGATATAACCATAACTTTAAACGGAAAAGAAATTCAAACAGATGTAAAACCCTATATAAAAGACGATAGAACTCTTGTCCCCATAAGATTTATATCAGAAGCTCTAAACTATGATGTAGAGTGGGATGAGGCTACAAGAAAAGTAACAATAAAAAATGACAGCAAAAAAATAGAACTCACCATCGATAAAAAAGATGTAGTAATCGATGACGACATTGTGGTTACAAATGATGTTGCTCCCGAGATCACAGACAGCAGAACCTTTGTACCCGTTAGATTTATAGCGGAAAACTTCGGTGTCGAAGTGGATTGGGATCCTGAAAACTACGTAGTGATACTGAAAAAGGAAGAATTGGACAACTATGCACAATCTATGAAAGATCTTTCAGGAGAATTTCAAAAGGAACTTGCACAACTGAGACAATACTACTTCCAAGACGCTTCAAAATATTCAGTAAATGAACTTCTCGAAAAATTTGAAGAGATAAAATCCAACGTAAATGGAATAATTAATAGAATTGAATCCATGGGAACAAATGAAAAATATGAAAAATCCTATGAATTCTTGAAGGAATCTGTAGATATCGGAAGGCTTATGATGACAAAATACAACGACGCTCTACTGAGTGCAGATCAAGGAGCCGCTAAGGAATTAATCGACCTTCAAACGAAACTTGCCATTAAAATAAGTGAATTTAAATCTGCATTGGACTCAGAATCAAAGGGCCTTAGATACATTGAGAATAAAGATATAAAAAGCTTCAATGACGCGGATAAAAAAGACGGATTGCTTCAAGATCAAACAATTCAAAATCTATTGGAACAATTACAATAAAATATTTTGAATGATATACCCTCGGCTAAGCCGGGGGTTTTTTCATGTATCCAAAAGGGTCTATATTACAAACCCTGTGTAAAAGACACCCGTTAGTCCGCCCTTTACAACCTTTATTTTCTATATATTTGAAATGAATTCAGTATCGAGTATGTATCGGGCGGATGAAGGCATCCGCCCCTACAGAAAACGAATATAATTTTTAAAATGTAAGAAACCCCCGACCTTAAACATGGGGGATTTTTTACAGAATTTTTATGGAAAAGATATGATTAATTTTAAAAAATTTTTGATTTTCTAAGTTTTTCCACTATTAAGTCTCCCATTTCTTCACAACCTATATATTCTCCATATGTTAAATCAGAAGTTCTATAACCCTCCTCCAATATTTCCTCCACTGCTTCTTCTATTTTTGTTGCGATTTTTTCTTCTTTTAAACTGTTTCGTAAAAGTTCTGCCACTGAAAGTATTGTTCCAAGAGGATTTGCAAGATTTTTGCCGGCTATATCCGGTGCTGAACCGTGAATAGGCTCATAAAGCCACGGACCTTCCCCTGCGCTTATGGATGGTAAAAGTCCTATTGAACCTATGATCTGGCTCATTTCATCCGAGAGTATGTCTCCGAAGATATTATTTGTTAGAATTACATCGAAGTCTGTCGGTCTCTTTATCAATTGCATTGACGCATTATCCACATACATGAAATCAACCTTTACATCTTCATAATCCTTTGCAATTTCCGATACCACTTCTCTCCAGAGCTTTGATGAGTCCAGTACATTTGCCTTATCCACAAGAGTGAGGTGTTTTTTTCTCATATGTGCCTGTTTGAAGGCTATGTGTGATATTCTCGATATTTCTTTTTCATCGTAATATTCTACATCATAGGCGAATCTAATTCCCTTTTTCTCTCCTCTTTCTCTCTTGCCGAAGTAGATTCCTCCAGTGAGTTCCCTTACTATCATGATGTCCGTTCCCGATACTATTTCTTCTTTAATGGGTGAATGATGTATCAGGCTTTCTCTCATCTTCGCCGGTCGGAGATTTGCATAGGTGCCGAGGGATTTTCTCATTGCAAGAAGTCCTTTTTCCGGTCGTATTTCAGGATTGATATCGTCCCACTTAGGTCCTCCTACCGCTCCCAACAATACAGCATCACTACTTAGACATTTTTCTTCGGTTTCCTCGGGAAAGGGTGTACCGTACTTATCTATGGCTACTCCTCCTATATCCGCCTTTTCTACTATCAACGATACTTTTTCTTCTGCTGCGATATAATTGAAAATTTTTTCCGCCTGTCCTATTATTTCAGGTCCGATACCGTCTCCCGGCAATACAGTTATTTTTTTCATATATTATGCTCTCTTTCGTAGTTTTCGATTTCATCTTCATATTCCAAAATTTCATCTATGGAATCCTGTCCCTTCAAAAGTTTCTCACGAAATCCTTTTTCTATTTGAAATTCATAGATTTTATCTCCTGCCTCTATTTGATTTTTTTCCAAATCCACGATTATTTCTTCATCTGTTCCCAAACTTGCAAGTTCTTTTCTTGATTTTTCATTAAGAATTATGGGAAGGTTTAAGTTATTTATCCAGTTCATGTAAAATATCGGCGAGTATCCGCCTGCTATCACTACTCTGAACCCATAGTCCTGAAGTGCCCATGCGGCATGTTCTCTGCTGGAACCGCAACCGAAGTTATCTCCGGCTATTAAAATTTGAGCCCCTTTATCTTTGAACTTATTCAGCGGAAATTCTTCCCTTGCTTCTCCCTCTTCATCATATCTCCAGGGATAAAATACCACATCTCCGAATCCTGTACTCTTTGTGGTTTTTAAAAAGTTTTTGGGAATTATGATGTCGGTGTCTATATTGTCCCTCAGCATTGAAATAGCCGTACTTTTTATTTTATTCAGCTTCATGCCCTCACCTTTCCTTCCACTGCCGCTTTGATAGCTGTATAAGGGCTTGCCAAGTGTGTTATTGAACCTGCTCCTTGCCTGCCTTCAAAATTTCTGTTGGATGTGGATATGCAGTGTTTACCCTTTTCTATCCTATCTTCATTCATGGCTAAGCAGTAGGAACACCCCGCTTCTCTGAATTCACATCCTGCTTCTATAAATACTTTGTCGTATCCCAGATCTTCACATTTTCTTTTTACTTCTGCAGATCCCGGTACAACTATGCATTTCACTTCTTCTGCTATTTTTTTACCCTTTAAGTATTCTGCTGCAATTTTTAAATCTTCAAATCTTCCATTGGTGCAGGAACCTATAAAGACTACATCCACCGGTATGTCTTCCACCCTGTCTCCGGCTTTTAATCCCGTATATTTGTAGGCATTTTTGTATTCTTCGGTATCGCCTTGCGGTACTTGTGCATCTATGTCCATGACCATGGATGGATTTGTACCCCATGTGATTTGAGGTTTCAATTTGCTTATATCCAATACTATTACTTCGTCATAATCATCTGTTGAATCAGTCTTCAGTTTTTTCCATTTTTCTACAGCTTTTTCAAAATCTTCTCCCTCAGGTGCAAATTCTTTTCCCTTTAAATATTCGAAGGTCCTTTGGTCAGGCGCTATAATTCCAAATTTTGCTCCACCTTCTATAGCCATATTGCAAAGTGTAAGTCTTGATTCCATGGATAAATCTTCTATGGTATCTCCAAAAAATTCCACAGCATACCCCGAACCGAAGCCTGTCCCCTTTAAACCTATCAATTTTAATATTATATCCTTCGAATATACGCCTTCCGGAAGTTTGCCCGTGATTTTAACTCCCATTTGTTTAGGCATTTTTTGCCAAAGACTTTGGGTTGCAAAAACCTGTTCAACTTCACTGGTACCTATTCCGAAGGCTATCGCTCCGAAGGCTCCGTGTGTAGCTGTGTGACTGTCTCCGCATACAATGGTCTTGCCGGGTTGGGTAAGTCCTCTTTCAGGCCCCATCATGTGAACTATAGCGTTTTTTTCACTGTCCATATCGTATAACTCTATGCCGAATTCCTCGGTGTTTCTATCAAGAGCTTCCAGTTGTTCTCTTCCCAGATCGTCCTCTATATACTCTCTGTGTCCCTTTATTGTAGGTGTGTTATGATCCATGGTTGCAAAGGTCAAATCCGGTCTTCTCACTTTTCTGTTTTTTTGCCTTAAGGCTTCAAAGGCTTGAGGGGTGGTAACTTCATGGATTAAATGAAGATCGATGTAGAGGAGATCTTTGTCGTCCTTTGTCACAATAACATGATCTTTCCAAATTTTTTCAAAAATCGTGCTCATTCTTTCCTAACTCCTCCCATTTTAAATCTGTTTATTCCGTTTATATATGCCAGTATGCTGCTCTTTATGATATCCGTGCTGGCTCCTCTGCCCTGCACTTCTCTGTCGTCTTTTTTAAGCACTACGTGAGTTAATCCTATGGCATCTTTTCCCTGTGTCACAGCTTCTATGGTAAAGGATTTAAGCTTTACATGTTCCTTTACTATTTTGCCCACACAGTCAAAGGCCGCATCTATTGGACCGTCTCCGCTGCCCACTTCTTCTATTTCCTCTCCTTGATATTCGAGTTTTATCACAGTTTTTGCTTGTTTGCCATTACTGGTAAAGGCAGTGTAATCCACAAATTTATATCCGCCTTCAATTTCAGCATATCCACCTATTAACAGTGCTTCTAAATCTTCATCATAGATTTCCTTTTTTAAATCTGCGAGGTTTTTAAACTTTTCAAAGAGTGTTTGAAGTTCTTTGTCGTTGATTTCGTAACCCAATTCCGCAAATTTTTGTGCAAGGGCGTGTTTACCCGAATGTTTGCCAAGTACCAGTTCCGTTTTTGAAAATCCGACGGATTCAGGAGTCATAATCTCATAGGTAGCTCTGTTTTTCATCACTCCGTGTTGGTGAATGCCCGCTTCGTGAGCGAAGGCGTTCTTCCCCACTACCGCCTTATTAGGCGCCACTTTAACTCCTGTTATATGGGTTAAAAGTTTGGATGTCTTTGCAATTTCCTTCGTATTTATATTTGTATCGGCTCCATATTCATCGGCTCTCGTTTTAAGAGCCATAACTACTTCTTCCATGGCTGCATTACCGGCTCTTTCCCCTATTCCGTTGACAGTGCATTCCACTTGTGTCGCTCCGGCTCTTATGGCTGCAAGAGAATTTGCCACTGCAAGTCCCAAATCATCATGGCAATGAACTGATACCGTCACCTTTTCTATACCCTTTGTATTTTCCATAACGCCCTTTATCAAGTCGTAGTATTCAAAGGGGGTGATATATCCCACTGTATCGGGGATGTTAACTGTTGTTGCACCCGCCTCTATAACCCCTTCAAGTATTCTATACATAAATTGCGGATCTGTTCTGGTTGCATCTTCACAGGAAAACTCTATATCCTCAAACAAATTTTTTGCATACTTGACCGCTTTTACAGCTTGATCATAGGCTTCATCCTTTGTAAGTTCAAGTTTATATTTTAAATGGATATCGCTTGTCGCCAGGAAAATATGAATTCTCGAATGCTTTGCGTTCTTTAGCGCCTCATATGCTTTGTCTATATCTTCCTTTACACTTCTTGCAAGGCTTGTTACTACAGTGTTTTGAAGTTCATCTGCAATTAATTTTACCGATTCGAAATCTCCCTTTGATGCCGCTGCAAATCCCGCTTCAATCACATCTACTCCCAGTCTTTCAAGTTGTCTTGCCAATTGAATTTTTTCCGTGATATTCATTGAGCATCCCGGAGCTTGCTCTCCATCTCTTAATGTAGTATCAAAAATTTTTATTTGCATTTTTTCCTCCATATCTTTTTTCTCCTTTTTTGTACAAAAAAACGCCCCTGAAAAGGGACGTTATAAACGCGGTACCACCCAAGTTAAGCTATTGCTTCACTCTTGGTTCTGTAATGGGAACCACTCATTTCGCACTACTTTTTCACGCGAACTGTTCAAGCGTGAGTTGCAAAGTTCTTTCACGAGTTCTTTCACCAACCGAACTCTCTCTTTTGTGAGTTGAAATTTGCGCTCGCTTTCATGACATTGTACTTTGTATCTTTTTTAATTAAATTATATGAGAGTATACTATATTATTTTATAAAAGTAAACAATCTTTTTGTAAATTTCCCCTTTATTTTTCGAAAAATTTTTAACAGTATAAAAAAAGTCCCCTATAACTTATTTTGCTCCGCCCAATATAGTGTATAATATTTTTAAGTATATAAATTATCAGGAGGTAATTATGAAATATTTAGTTTGTGTCAAGCGTGTCCCTAAATTTCCCAACAAGATAAAGCTTGATCCAGTTACAAACAACTTAATTAGGGAGGGTTCAATTTCAGTTATAAATCCGGCGGATTTAAACGCTTTGAACTTTGCTCTTAAGCTTAAGGAGCAAACAGGCGGCACCGTAACTACTTTGACCATGGGCTCTCCAAGTGCGATAAAGGGTGTAAAAGAGTGCATAGTAAGAGGTGCCGATAAAGCCTATGTAGTCTCCGACGGTAAATTCAGAGGAGCAGATACCCTTGCCACTTCCTACACTTTGGCAAAGGCCGCTGAATTTTTAGGCGGTTTCGATGTCATTTTAACAGGTGCTCAAACTACAGACGGTGATACCGGACAAGTGGGTCCTGAAATTGCCGAACGTCTCGGCATCAATCAGGTCACATATATAAAGGATGTAAATTACAAGGACGGAAGTTTCATCGCCCTTAGAAGTTTGTTAAAGGGCACTGAAAAACAAAGAGTTAAAGCTCCCGTTTTATTTTCTGTTTTAAAGGATTCCAACAAGGTTTTACCTGCAAGAAAATCTAAAGTCGAAGAGTTAAATGACGATGTTGTGGAAGTTTTATCCGGTTCAGATATAGGTGTGGATTATTCCATGGTAGGCTCTGAAGGTTCAGCTACAAATGTCGTAACGGTATTTCAATACGAAGAAAAAGCAAAGGGCTCCTTTGTTGAAGGCGATGTAGATGAACAGGTTGATGCTCTGGTAAAAATACTGGACAGTAACAACTTTATATAGGTAGGTGTGTGTATGTACAAGGATATAATGGTAGTATGTTTTGTCGAAAACAATGAAATCTCATCAACTGCTGCGGAAATTTTAGGCAGAGCTCGTTATCTTGCCGATAAATTATCTCAAGATGTATCGGCTCTTTTAATAGGCGATGATGTGAAGGAGGCTGTACAAAAAGTTATAGGCTATGGGGCTGATAAAGCGATAAAGGTGGAAGATCCAAATCTTAAAGACTACAGAACTCTCAGCTTTACAAAGGTGTTGGACAAGGCAATAGACGAATTTAAACCCTTTGCAGTCTTGATTCCCGCCTCCAGAAACGGCAGAGACTTGGGTGGAAGGATATCAGCAAGGAGAAACATCGGACTTGTGGCTGATTGTAGCGATATAGAAGTGGATGAAGAAAAAAATGATATCAAATGGATAAGACCGACCTTTGACGGTCAACTTTTCTCGGACATAAGAGTGACCACTTTCCCTAAAATAGGTACAATAGGAGACAGTGTTTTTAAATCTCCCGCCTATGATGCATCAAGAAGGGGAGAAATAATAGAATTTCCTGTGGAAATAACCGAAGATGATCTATTGACCGAAATACTGGGTCTCATTAAAAAATTCGGCTCAGACAAGGATGTCTCTCAAGCTTCAATAGTAGTTGCCGGAGGTCTTGGACTTAAAGATCCGGGAAATCTTTATATATTAAAGGATCTCGCCGAAGTTTTAGGAGCGGCAATTTCAGGATCAAAACCCCTTGCCGATCAACTTTGGATACCTCAAGACAGTTTTGTGGGAATGTCAGGGCTTAAAATAAAGCCTAAACTCTACATTGCCGTTGGAATTTCAGGATCCGCTCAACACATCCAAGGAATGAGAGACAGCGGATTTATAATCGCGATAAACAATGACCCTAAGGCTCCAATATTTAGGGAAGCTCATTGTTGTATAGTTGCCGATTTATTTGAAATAGTCCCTAAATTAACTAAAAAAATAAAGGAAATTAAGGGTCTTTAATTTAGCCGCTAATGGGTATATAATAAATGAAACAAAATTTGAAAGGAGTGTTTTCTATGAAGGTTATATTCCATATTGTAGAAATTGACAAATGGGAGGACACAATGTCCAATATCAGAGACTTGGTATCCAGAGATTCTGATGCAAAAATAGAAATAGTAGTTATGAGTAAGGCAGCAGCACTTTTCGGAAGATATGTAGGCATGGACTTCGAAGGAGTGCTTGGAAATCCCAACGTTAAATGGGTTATTGGAGAAAAGGGCATGAAAGATAACAACATCACAAAGGAAATGCTCCCCAGCTATGTAAGAATTGAACCGTCGGTAATCTTTCACATAGTCAAACTTCAAAATGAAGGTTATGCATATATAAGATTATAATTTAATTACTTAAGAAAATATCCCCCTAAATCCAACTTGGAACAGGGGGATTATCTATTCATTTCTTATGGCATCAAGGGCCGATAATTTCATTGCCCTTCGTGCAGGAAAATACCCTGCCAAAAGTCCTACCGCCGTGGAAAAAAACAGCGCCGCCAATATTAACCACAAGGGTATATAAGATATTTTAGGATCGGCAATTGCCTCCATTCCCATCCTCGAAGAAATAAATCCCTTTGCCAGGAAATTAAAGAGCGCGGAAAGAGCCAAGGAGAACAGCACTCCCACTATGCCTCCAAATAATCCTATAAAAGCCGCTTCTGTCAAAAACAATTTTTTTATATCTTTTATTGAAGCTCCTATTACCTTCATTACACCTATTTCCTTTGTGCGTTCATAAATTGCCATTATCATGGTGTTTGTTATTCCTATTGCAGCTACTAAAAAGGATACTGCCGATATCGCTCCAAAAACCGCTTGTATTACCAATATGCTCTTATTTTCGCTTTCCAATATTTCCGCATACATATTTGAAGCATTATAGCCCATGTCTTTTAATTTTTCTTGAACCTGCTTTACATTTTGTATGTCATCTACCTTTACCTTTATCAGATTGTATTCCTTAGGTTCTTTAAAATTCTTTTGAGATTTTTTCATGAGTTCAAGAAAATATTCTTCAGAAAGGTAAATTGTGTTATAGGTTTCCCAGTTATTGGGATTATCTACTAAAGCTCCCTTTACTTTTATTCTTTCACTGATGCTTACGGGTTCTTGTATTTCCTCTACAAATCTCATCTCCGCCCCGTAATAACTTATCTCCGTCAAATCTATTTTGCTTTTCAGAGCGTCTACTTTGTTTGAGGTGTCTATCGCATACCTTTTTTCATCTCTGAAATTTTTTGCAACCCCACCTCCAAAAACTACAGCTTTATCATCTGAAGCATTTAATAATGAACCCTTTTCTATTTCAAAATCAAAATTTTCCATGGTTTTAGGTGGTATGGCGATGATGCTGACACCATTGGTCAGTCTTCCACTTCTAAGCGTTGCATATCCCTCATAAATAGGCATTACATCTTCTACATGCTCTACCGTAAGTGCTTCCGATACCGCCAATTTATTCAAGGATTTTTCCTTTGTAGGAGTGTTCATTTCCGGATCCATTCCGTAACCGTAACCTTTTCGCAAATCAAGTATGGTCAAGTTGCCCATGGAAGAATACATTTGAGCGTTTATTCTCTGAAATCCGAAACCTATGGAAAGCATGACTATTATAGATGTGGTGCCTATTATAACTCCCAATATCGTCAAAAAAGTCCTCAGTTTTCTGGCTTTTAAATTTCTGATTGCCATATCGATTAAATCTGAAAATTTCATTATAAACTCAAATCCTCTTCATCGGATTTATTTTTTCTCTTTCTGTAAAATATCACCGCTGCCGCTATTAAAACACCCAGTACGGGCACTATTAAGAGCAAGGGATTAAACCCCGACTCTTCCGGGGGCATTTCTTCCGGAGGCATTTCCATCTCAAAATCTATCGTTTCAAATTCATATTCCCTTACTTCCGCTGATTTTTTCCCCGTTGAATCTTCGTAGCTGAAAGTTATGGAGAATTTATTTTTGCCCGGTTTTTCAGGTATTACTGAAACGGAAAATTGTTCGGAGCTTCCCGGCGAAAAATTGCCTTTGTACATAGTTGGTGTGTCGAATTTCATACCTTCGCCGCTTATTTTCACCATCACGTTGTAGAGCACAGCTTTACCCGTGTTGAAATAATCAACGGTAATGGGATTTTCCTGACCTATATAGAATTCTCCTTGAGGAATTATATCTCCTACTTCCAGTTTTGCCTTTTGAATTATGGGCACTCCAATTTGTTCTGTTGCTTCGTATTTATTGGCCTTTGCATCTTCATATTCAAAATTAGCTACCACCGTATAGGTTTTTGCTGCCGTATCGGGCACCGTTGTCAAAGTTATCTCCTTTTCAACTCTCTGACCCGATTTTATCTCATCAACATAAAAGGTATTGGAGCTGCCCACAGGTGTAAATACCGATGCCGAAGAGCCGGCGCCCATGCCTTGTCCGGTTGAGCCTTCTCCTGAGTTTGACACAGATTCCTGAATATCCGATGTCAAAAATATCTTTATATTTCTTACGGATTTTGTTGCATTGGTATTGTACAAAGTCAAGTGCATATTGAAAGGTTCTCCCGCCTCAATTATCTCAGGATAAAAGGAATATTCTTCGATTATGAGTTTAGGTATTGGCGATTGATCCTTTGCGTTGGGATCTGCAGGTTTCGGCGCCTTTACAAAGACTCCCACCATCTGAGTGTTTTCCACGGGGATTTCGCCGTTTTCATCCATATATGAAACTTTAAGCTCAACGGGATAATTTCCCGTTTCTGCTGCAACACTGGCAATAAATTCAAAATTGTAGTGATAGGATTTTCCGCTTTCCATCAATTTAGTCTTTACCGTGGATACGGATTTTGAGGCAAGGTTAGCCGTATCTTGCGATATTGCCGTAACAGTTACGTTTTTGATATTTTTATTTGACTTGTTCACCACATCAAAGGATATATTTGCACTTTGATTTCTGCTTATCGTCCCTGTGGGAAAACTTATATTTGCAAATTCAAGTAAATTTTTTTCTACAGCATTTTTCTTTATATCCACTGAAAATCCATAGGATCCTTCCTTTGGTGCTTTGGTTTCTTCTCCCTCTCCTACAAAGGAATATTTCAAAGTCAACATATAGCTTCCGGCAGGTGTCGTGGGAAAAGTTTTAAGGTCAAAAAATACGGGTTTGTCTTCTCCCGGGGCAAGTCTTGTAATATCTGCCGTGGAAAGTCCCTTTGCAACTGTCACCTTACCATTTTCCAACCCTTCCACGGAAAGCTTGATGTTTTTAGCCACTGCATCTCCTGTGTTTTTTACGTTAAAAGCCGCTGTGAAAGCTTTGCCCGCCTCTACTTCACCTTGCCACATTCTTGCTTCCTGTGTTATCTCAAGAGCCGGATTGACCGCTTTTTGCGGCGCTTCCACTCTAACATATATGGTCTCTTCCTGTTCGTGTAGAGTATTTTCAGAATCATAGTATTTCAACCTTATTTGCATGGGAACCGTCTTTGTTGTGAAATTTGCATCGGTTTTTATAAAAAATCTTCCCTTTACTGATGCATCACTTACTAAATTGCCATCTTCAAATATTATGTATCCATTACCATCTACATAAGCTTTATCAGGATCTTTTATATATGCCTGTGCAGATATTCTATTTACATTTTTCGGTGTATTGTTTACCACATCCACGTGTATTTCTACCGAATACCCTTCTCCTATGGTGACTGTTTGAGGGGCTATTACATCTAATTTTATGGATTTTGTACTATTTTCCGCAAAAATTATATTTGAATTGTTAAATAACAATAATACCATTAATAATACACTTACTATTCTCTTCATTTCTTTCTCCTATTTGATTATAGATTCTCTGTCTTGCCTACCTATGATTTCTCCATCCTTCATATTTATAATAACATCGGCATAGACAGAGGTTTCTACGTCGTGAGTTACTATGATGAGGGTTTGATTGTGCATTCTCGACATTGAGCAAATCAATCTCATGACATCATCGGAAGTCTTACTATCTAAGTTTCCCGTGGGTTCGTCGGCAAATACTACGGGGGGGTTGCTGACAAAGGCTCTGGCTATGGACACTCTTTGTTGCTGACCGCCACTCATCTCATTGGGTTTATGATGGAGTCTGTCTCCCAGCCCCACCTTATTCAAAATGTCCTTTGCTATCTCGTTTCTCTCTTTTTTCGGCATTCCTCTAAAGGCCAAACTTAAACTTACATTTTCCAAAGCATTTAATGTCTGTATCAAGTTGTAGGATTGAAAAACGAAACCGACATTTAGCTGTCTGAATTTCGTGATTCGTTTTTCATCTAACTTTGTGATATTTATTCCGCCTATTGTTATTTCGCCGCTGTTGGGCTTTTCAAGTCCAGCCAAGGCATTTAACAGTGTGGATTTGCCGGAACCCGAGGTCCCCAGTACGCAAACTATCTGTCCCTTCTCAATACTCAGTGACACATCATTGAGTGCGTAAACCTTTTCTTTACCCATTTTATATATTTTACTTAAATGCTTAACTTCAATAAATGACATATCTACCTCCACTTTTAAGTATAGCAAAATTACAATATTTTTATAGTATTGCTCTTTTCTTTTTATTAAATTTAATATTTAGTTAATTTTTGTAATTATTTTGTTAATATTTTTGATTTATATTCATGCATAAAAAAAGTCGTTTAAGCTTTTAAAACTTAAACGACTTTTCCTAATGTTCATAAAATATTTTCTTCGTGGAATTTAAGTATGTCTTCAAAAATCTCCCACATTTCATCGACCATTTTTTTATCAATAGACGAAAAGACGATGATATTTGATTTGTTTTCCATCTTTAATGTTTTTGCAATTTTGGAAAGGTGTTGTTGGTACTTCCCCCTTGAAATTTTATCCGACTTTGTTGCTATGACTATGCCTGAAAACCCCGCATCTCTTATGAATTCATACATCTGCACATCCTGAGCTGTAGGCTCATGTCTGATGTCCACAAGAAGAATTACCTCAACCAAATTTTCCCTAACGTGAAGATATTCGTTTATGGATGTTGCCCAAGTATCCTTTTCCTTCTTGGAGACCTTGGCATAACCGTACCCCGGCAAGTCCACCAATCTTAAATCATCATTTACTCTATAAAAATTAACCGTCCTTGTCTTCCCGGGGGTGGAAGATGTTCTGGCGATATTTTTTCTGTTTAACATCGCATTTATAAAGGAAGACTTACCGACATTTGAACGCCCTACAAAAGCCAACTCTTTTAAATTTTCATCAGGATATTGCTTTTCGCTCACTGCTACTTTTTCAAGTTCAGCTTTTTTTATCTTCATATTCACTCCTTGAGGGCAATTTTTGCCACTTCTTTTACATTTTTGACATAGTGTATTTCCAGATTTTTAATTACATTTTCTTCTATTTCTCTTATATCTTTTTTATTTTCATAGGGAACTATAACTCTTTTTATTCCCATTCTATCGGCTGCAAGAAGTTTTTCCTTCAGACCTCCTATGGCCATCACTCTACCTCGCAAGGTTATTTCTCCTGTCATCGCCACATCATGATAGACTTTTCTCTTTGTCAGAGCTGACAGTACGCTTATTATGATGGTCACTCCTGCAGAAGGCCCGTCCTTTGGAACTGCTCCTTCAGGAACATGTATGTGAATGTCGTACTTATTTCTGAATTCAGGATCAACTTTGTAGTAATCGGCATTTCCGGCTATATAGGATATTGCAGCCATTGCCGATTCCTTCATCACATCTCCCAACTGTCCTGTAAGTTGAATTTTCCCGGAGCCCTGCATGATAGTTGTTTCAACTTCCAAAGTTACTCCTCCCACCTGCGTCCATGCAAGTCCTGTAACGGACCCTATCTTATCGGCATTATCAACGGTGTCAAAGGTGTATTTTTTTTCTCCGAGATATTCGTTTAAATTTCGTCTCGTTATGGAAACAGACTCTTTTTTCTTTTCAACTATTTCTATTACAGCTTTTCTTGCTACTTTTGAAATTTGTTTTTCAAGTCCTCTGACTCCAGATTCTCTCGTATAATAATCTATTATGTCCTTAATTGCCGCATCCGTTATTTTAAAATTGGAGCTTGTCAGTCCGTTTTCCCTTCTCTGTTTAGGAAGAAGGTGTTTTTTTACTATGTTGTATTTTTCTTCAGGTGTATATCCGCTTAAGGTTATAACTTCCATTCTGTCAAGCAAGGGCTGCGGTATTGTTGCTGTGGTATTGGCAGTGGCTATGAAAAATACCTTTGACAAATCAAATTGTAATTCAAGATAGTGGTCGGAGAAGGTTTTGTTTTGTTCAGGATCTAAAACTTCGAGAAGTCCGCTTGCAGGATCTCCTCTGTAATTATTGCCCACCTTATCTATTTCGTCAAAAAGAAACACAGGGTTGTTTTTGCCGGCTTTTTTCATAAGAGTTATAATCCTTCCCGGAAGAGCTCCCACATAGGTCCTTCTATGTCCTCTTATTTCCGCCTCATCTGTCACTCCTCCAAGGCTCATCCTGACAAATTCTCTTTGTAATGCCGAAGCTACGGAACTTGCGATGGAGGTCTTTCCGACTCCCGGAGGTCCTACTAAGCAAAGTATGGGTCCCTTGGTGTCGGGAGAAAGTTTTCTTACAGCTATAAATTCAAGAATTCTCTCCTTTACTTCCTTTAGCCCATAATGTTCATTATTTAATATTTTTCTTGCCTTTTCGAAATTTATTTCTTCATTGGAACTTTCCACCCACGGAAGAGCGAGTATCCAATCTAAATAATTGAGTATCACCGTATATTCCGGAGATGCTGAGTTGACTTTTTGAAGCTTGTTTATTTCTTTTTTCGCCTTTTCTTTGACCTGATCCGGAAGTTTTTTTTCTTTTATCTGTTCTTTATAGGATGAAATTAAGTTCTCTTCCGAATCATCTCCAAGTTCCTCGTGGATTACTTTTAACTGTTCCTTGAGATAGTATTCTCTTTGAACTTTATTCATATTGGATTTAACTTTTTTGTCTATGTTTTTTTCAATGGAGAGAAGTTCTATTTCCCTTTGCATTATTCCGTGAAATACAAGCATTCTGTCATAGGGATCCAGTGTTTCAAGAATTTTTTGAGCTTCTTCAAGTTCAAGATTTATATAGGCAGCTGTCGTGTCCACAAGAGATGATGGTGTCGATTGATCAATTACCGACTGAAGCATCCCGGGCATCAGCCTTGAGTCTAATTCTCCGTAATTTTCTATATCTTCAATCACAAGCCTCTTTGCCGCTATGATTTCGGATGTTTCTTCAGTTCCCTTTTCTTCATAATTTGTGATTTCGGCTTCTATAAAGTCGCCTGTTGTGGTTATGTTTTCTATTTTTGCGCGATTTATTCCCTCTACAAGCACCCTGACAATTCCTCCGGGAATTTTGAGTATCTGCTTTATAGAAGACAATGTGCCGTATTTAAATAGATCTTCTTCCTTGGGATCTTGAACGCCTGCATCCTTTTGAGCCACTAAAAGAACAAGTGAATTCTGCATTTCGGCGGCTTCTATTGCCGCTATGCTCTTAGCTCTTGCACAGTCAAAATGACTTACCATTCTAGGAAAAATTATAAGTTCTCTAAGAGCGATTACCGGCACTTTTATTTTGTTATCCATATTTCACCTGCTATCTGTAAAAATTAAGGCTCATCCCTTTGAATGAGCCCTATGTTAATTATTTTTCAGTATGAGTTTCGGTAATTTATTTTTTTCTACACTCTCGCGTGTAATTATTATCTTTTCTACATCATTTCTTGACGGAATCTCATACATTACATCCATGATCGTCGACTCAATAACTCCTCTTAAACCTCTTGCCCCCGCTTTTTTTTCTATTGAGGATTTTGCAATATAATCAAGAGCACTCTTATCAAATTCAAGTTCCACATTATCATATCTCAAAAGTTCCTGATATTGTTTTACAAGAGCGTTTTTCGGCTTGGTTAGTATTTCTATCAAAGCTTCTTCATCAAGTTCTTCAAGAGTCACCGTTACGGGAAGTCTGCCTATCAATTCCGGAATAAGTCCGAATTTCAAAAGGTCTTCCGTTTGAACCTTTGTCAGAATATTTTCTCTTTGAGCTTTTTTGTCTATGATTTCCGAGCCGAATCCCATTGAATTTTTAGAAATTCTGTTTTCTATTATGGAATCCAATCCGTCAAAAGCTCCACCGCATATAAATAATATATCCGTGGTATCCACTTGAATAAATTCCTGATTGGGGTGTTTTCTTCCGCCTTGCGGAGGCACATTGGCTATTGTGCCTTCAATTATCTTCAAAAGCGCCTGTTGAACACCTTCACCGCTTACATCTCTGGTAATGGATACATTTTCCGCTTTACGCGCGATCTTATCGATTTCATCGATATATATTATTCCGGTCTCCGCCTTTTCTATATCGTAGTCGGCCGCTTGAATGAGTTTCAAAATGATGTTTTCAACATCTTCTCCAACATAACCCGCCTCCGTCAAAGTAGTGGCATCGGCTATGGCAAAGGGAACGTTTAAAATCTTCGCCAAGGTCTGTGCAAGAAGTGTCTTTCCGCTACCTGTGGGTCCAATCATTAAAATATTGGATTTTTGAAGCTCAATTTCGCTGCTTTTAGCCTTTTTAGAAGTTATTCTCTTGTAGTGATTGTATACCGCTACAGCAAGAGATCTCTTCGCTTTTTCCTGTTTTACAACATAGTCGTCCAACACACTTTTTATTTCAGAGGGTTTTTTGAGTATCAATCCTGCTGACTCCTCTATCTCCGCCTTTTCCTTTTCCAAAATGTCGACACATAGGTCTACACATTCATTGCAGATGTAGACATTTGGACCTGCAATCAATCTCTTTACCTGATTTTGTGTCTTTCCACAAAAGGAACACTTTAAAATTTGTTCAGAATCGGACATTTCTCACCTCAATCTCTCTTGGTAATTACTTTGTCGATTAAACCGTATTGCGCAGCTTCTTCAGCTGATAGATAGTAGTCTCTGTCTGTATCTTTCTTTACTCTTTCCAGTGGTTGTCCTGTTCTTTCAGAAAGTATTTTATTTATTCTGTCTCTTACTTCAAGGATTTTTTCTGCGTGAATTTGTATATCCGAAGCTTGTCCTTGTGCTCCTCCCAGAGGTTGATGAATCATAATATCTGAATTCGGCAGAGAATATCTCTTGCCCTTTGTTCCTGCAGCAAGCAAAAATGCCCCCATTGATGCGGCAAGTCCTATACACATAGTCGATACGTCGCATTTTATATATTGCATCGTATCATAAATCGCAAAACCTGCACTTACAGATCCTCCCGGACTGTTAATATATATCTGTATGTCCTTTGTGGGGTCTTCAGCTTCCAGAAAAAGAAGTTGTGCTACTACCAGATCAGCTGTAATATTGTCTATTTCACCGCTTAAAAATATTATTCTTTCCTTTAAAAGCCTTGAATATATATCGTAAGATCTTTCACCTCTGTTCGTTTGTTCTACTACCATTGGTACAAGTGCCATGATAATCACCTTATCTTTCTAAATTACAGATTATTTATCTTCTTCAGATGCTTCCGTTTCTTTTTTTTCGTCAGTTTCTTCTTTTGGTTCAACAAATGTTGTTTTTCCCATTACATAATCAATTGCTTTTCTGTTGGCAAGATTTTCCTTTAATCCTTCTTTATTAGCCTTTAACATCGACTCTTTCATTTCAGCTTTTTTATCTTCTTCTTTTCCGAAATATTGTTCTACAACTCTGTCAGCTTCTTTTTCTATTTCTTCATCGGTTATTTCTATCGCTTGTTCCCTTGCAATTTGTTCTATTGCAAGAGATGTCTTTACTTGTTGTAATGCGTCTGCGCGAAGATTGTCTCTAAAGGCCTCTACATTTGAACCTATCATGTTGATGTATTGTTCAATGCTCATTCCTTGCATTTTCAGGCTTCGATCGAAATTGTCCATTTGCATGTCGATTTGACTGTTTACCATTCCTTCCGGAACGTCAACTTCCATATCTTCAACTATTTTTGCAAGAACTCTGCTTTCCTTTTCGGACTCAGCTCTTTCTTGAAGTTCTTTTTCTCTTTTTTCTCTTGCATCTTTTTTGTATTCTTCAACTGTGTTGAAATCGGAGATATCTTTTATAAACTCGTCATCAAGCTCAGGAAGTTCCTCATAGGAAATTGAATTTAATTTTATTTCAAATTGAGCTTCTTTGCCTTTTAATTCTTCAGATGAATAATCTTCAGGGAATTTTACATCGATTGTAAATTCTTCCCCTGTATTATGTCCGATAATTTGTTCTTCAAATCCAGGAATAAAGGTGTTTGATCCAAGTTGTAAGTCTTGTTTTTGTGCTGTGCCGCCTTCAAATACTTCTCCATTTATGCTGCCTTTATAATCGATGTTTACCTTATCTTGTTCTTTAGCCGGTCTGTCATCTACATTTACGATTCTGGCATTCATCTTTCTTTGGCTTTCAAGATCTGAATTTATAAGTTCATCTGTCACTTCGTATTTTACATCTTCAATTTCAAGATTTTCGTAATCTCCAAGTTTTACCTCAGGTTTTACATCCACGCTGATTTCAACATTTACATCTTGACCGTGAATTGCTTCTTTTATGTCGACCTTCGGTTGATCAACTACTTCAAGTCCCATTTCTTCTACAGCCTTTTCGTATTTTTCAGGAAGTTTATCATTTATGGCATCCTCAAGAAATACATCCTTACCATACACATTTTCGATTATTTTCTTAGGTGCTTTTCCCTTTCTGAATCCCGGTATTTGAAAGTATTTTCTGTTCTTTTTAAATACTTCTTCTTCTGCTGCCATCAATTCATCAGCTTTTAAAACTATATCAAAAAATACTGTATTTTTTTCTTTCTTCTTAATTTCAGTCATTATATCCTCCAAATTAACGCAAAACTGCGAGTTTAGTAATTTATATATTATATCATATAGCCTGTTTTTATTACAATTAAATATCTTGCAGGCTATTTTTTAAAATGTCAAGTTCTTCCTCGGTAAAAGTTACTCCCTTGGACATCTTTACATGGTCGGGATCCCATTCTCTTATGTCGTACTTGGGGGCTCTGTCATTCCATGAGACCATGTTGAGCTCCTTTGTCCAACCGTTGGACTTCTCTGAAAGAGTGGCTATGTGCTTAGTTATTTCAAATTTAAATTCACTCATTATCATTCTCCAATTTCTAAATCCGCCACGGGCATGTCCTTAAGCAATTTTTCAAGAGGATTTGTCATAAAACCCGAAATCAATTCCCCTTTAGCTTTATCTATAGCTTCCTCAGCTGAAAGTTCGATTCTGTCCTTAGGTGTTTTTCTAAGGGAATATTCAACTATACCTTCAGGCGCTCTTTTACCCACAGTTATCCTTATGGGGATTCCTATTAAATCTCTGTCGTTGAACTTAACTCCCGCTCTTTCATCTCTGTCATCAAGTAGAACCTCGAAACCATTTTCCAAGAAGTGGTTGTAAATTTTTTCCGCAAGTTCCACCTGATCTAACTTCTTTGGATTCATAAGGGTGACTATTATGTGATATGGTGCAACGGGTATTGGCCATTTAATTCCGAATTCATCGTAGTTTTGTTCTACTATTGCGCTTACTGATCTCGTTATTCCCACTCCGTAAGAACCCATCCATATGATTTGTTCCTTGCCCTTTTCATCAAGATAGGTAGCTCCTAAACTCTCAGAATACTTTGTACCCAATTGAAAGATATTTCCAACTTCTATTCCCCTTGCAAATTTATATTCTTCTCCGGTTTCCTCTATGGTATCCCCTTCTTGAACCATAAGCAGGTCATCCACTACCTCTCCTTTGAAGTCTCTTCCGTAATTTGCGTTCATTTTGTGATATTCTTCTTTATTTCCACCGACAACGAGATTGTCCATCTCTGTTAGAGATTTGTCCAGAATAATTCTCGTATCAAGACCTATTGGACCTGTATATCCGGGATATGAGCCTAACTTTAATATATCCTCATCACTCATCATTTCTATCTGATGATCCGGAACTCCCAGATATCCTTCAAGCTTTGCCATGTTAAGTTCCCTGTCACCGGGAATAAATACCAGTATGCTCTTACCTTGAACAGCCAAATCTATTGCTTTCATACATCTTGATTTATCAGTCTTTAAGAATTTTGAAAGATCCTCTATAGTCTTACAATCGGGAGTGTGTACTTCTTTTAATTGGGCTGGTTCTTCTCTCTTGGGAAGTTTGTAAATAACCTTCGCCTTTTCTTCTGTTGCTGCGTACTTTCCATTTTCTGAATAAGCTATTACTCCCTCTCCCGTTTCCGCCAAGGCGATGAATTCATGGCTCTTGTTTCCTCCCATGGCTCCGCTGTCGCCTTCTACAATTTTATAATCCAACTCCATCCTGTCGAATATCTTTTCATAGGCTTCATACATTTCATAGTAGGAATTTTGCATTCCTTCAGGATCGCGATCAAAACTGTAAGCGTCCTTCATGGAAAATTCCCTTGTTCTGTTTATCCCGAATCTGGGTCTTTTTTCATCTCGATACTTCGTCTGAATTTGGTACAAATTCAAAGGAAGTTGCTTGTAAGATTTCACCTCGTCTTTTATCAGCGTAGTGAAATATTCTTCAGCTGTCGGTCCGAGACAAAACTCTCTTTCATGCCTGTCTTTTAGCTTAAACATCTCCGGGCCGAATTTTTCCCATCTTCCGCTGGCATCCCAAATTTCTCTTGGTTGAATTGCACTCATCAGAATTTCTTGAGAACCTGCACGATCCATCTCTTCCCTTACAATGTTTTCAACTTTTCTTACAACTCTATATCCCAGAGGCAGATAAGTATATACACCGCTGGCAGATTTTCTAATAAATGCTCCTCTTAAAAGCAGTTTGTGAGATGCTATTTCCGCATCAGCCGGGGCTTCTTTAAGCGTCGGCATATATAATTTCGATAATCTCATATATTCCTCCGTTATTTACAATTTGCGTTACTATTATATATTTAAAAGTCAAAGCTTTCAAGGTTTTTACAATATTGTTGTTCTCTATAATAAATATTTCTTAAAATAATGTAGTCTTTATGTTAAAATATTATTTTAGAATACAAGTAGAAGGGAGAGTAGTTAAGATGGACAACAGATCCATTGGAATTTTTGATAGCGGAGTCGGCGGGCTAAGCGTGCTAAACAGACTGGTAAAACTACTTCCGAACGAAAAATATGTATACATAGGCGACACCTTTAGAATGCCCTATGGTGTAAAAAGTGTCGATGTGATAAGAGAATATTCCAAAAAATCCATAGAATTTATATCCAAAGAAAATTTAAAGGCGGTGGTAATAGCCTGCAATACAGTTAGCTCCTGCGGTCTTCAAAATCTCTACGACAATTTTGATTTTCCTATAATAGATGTGATAACTCCCGGCTCGGTAGATGCAGTGTGTGTGACTGTGAATGGAAAAATAGCTGTTACCGGAACAAATGCCACAATCAACAGCGGTTTATATAAAAAATACATCAACGACATCAACCCTGATATTGAAGTGCGCTCCATAGCTTTTACAGACTTAGTACCGGCTATTGAAGGAGGACACAGTCTTGATGAAATCGGCAAAAAAATTATCGAAAAATATATAGATGATTTCGGAGACTTCGATTACGATACCCTGGTCTTCGGCTGTACTCACTATCCTCTTGCAAAGTCCAACTTCAAAAAAATATTTCAAGAAAGAAACAAAAACGTATTTTTAGTCGATCCGGCTCACAACACAGCTCTTAAATTAAGAGAAACTCTGGAACAACTAAACGCATTCTCCGATTTCAAAGAAGGCAGCATAAAATTCTTTACCACATCCGAACCCGAAAGATTTAAAAAACTTGCAATAGAACACACAAAACTGAAAAAAGAATATATTAACCCGGTAATGGTTGATTTAGATGAAGAACTTAAAAAGAGGTAAATACCTCTTTTTTTATACTTTTATAAAAAAACACCCCTTCTATTTTTAAATATCATCTATTAAAAGACAAATAGAAAAACGTTTTCTTTCTAATTTTTCAAATTTAAAAATTAATTTATTTAGTGAAATATTAGGCCGTTGATTGACTTTTAAGGTTTATGCTTAATTATAGATATCCATAAAATGAAAACGAATGTATATAAATTATAAATAATACTGCGATTAAGTATTCTTAAAAATCAATTTCTATGTAGGCATACATGTGGTTATTAAGCTATATGAAAACATCATGTGTATAAATTTGTGACGAAAATTATTTATTGGGGAGATGATGAAACAATTAAAAAAACATTGGATAGTTGTTGTAAATTAATTCCATGTGGAATTAAAATTAAATAATTGAAAAGGAGATATTATGAAAAACAAAAATTATTATGAAGAACAGCTTAATTCTCAAATGTTATTTCAAGTTTATGACACAAAGCTACCAAGAACGAAACAATATTTACAAGAAGAAATTAACAGAGTAAAAAAAGACTTAACAGGTGATGAAACCCTTTTAGAAATAGGTTGTGGATATGGGAGAATATTAAAGGAATTGGCAAATAGTGCTAAAGAACTTACAGGTATTGACATCTCTCCAAATTCAATAAAGTTTGCTGAAGAGTATTTGAAAGATTTTAATAATATTAAGTTAATAGCGGCAGATTTTAATGATATTGTACATGGCGAAATTTATGATATTGTTGTATTAATCCAAAATGGTCTTTCAGCAGTCAAAGGCAATCCTTCCAATACTGTAAAGAAATGTCTTGATCTTTTAAAAAAAGGTGGAAGAGCGTATATAAGTACGTATAGTCCAAATTTTTGGGATGAAAGGTTAAAGTGGTTTGAAGAACAATCGGACAAAAAACTTTTGGGAAAAATTGACTATGAAAAAACTAAGGATGGGGTAATTGTTTGTGAAGATGGATTTAAAGCTATCACATTCTCTGAAGACGAACTTAGAAGGCTTGGAGATGAAACAGGATATAACTACGCTATTGAAGAAGTAGACAATTCAAGTTTATTCTTAATCATAAATAAACAATAAATTCACCATGGTTTAAAAATAGTGCAACAAATCTTCTTAGCTTTAATTTTCAATTGTATTATTTATATTTGAGTGCACACTAGACCTTAGGTTTATTAGCCCCCCAACGTCAAATCTATATTAAATTACTTAGATGCCAATTGTTAATTAAGCAAACCATCTAAGTAATTTTTATTTTTTATAGAGGTGATAAGATGAATAACAATTCTATATTTTTAAATGGATTAAAACAATATAGACATCGACTGCCTAAACAAGTAATAAAAACAATGTAAATAAAGCTTATATACAAAAAATCATGCTTTCGCATGACTTACAACAACCTATGTATGGTGGAGGTGGCGGGAGTTGAACCCGCGTCCGAAAACTCTTCACAATTAGCTTCTCCGAGCGCAGTATAGTTGTTTTTATTCGGTTTAAAACTCGAACTTACACGATTTTTAAACTATATCATCATGAGTACCTATCTCGCTATGATGAGCTTGCAAGACTTCGTGTCCCACGAATTTGACACCTTATAAAGACTGTGGGGAGTTCAATATAAGATGACAGCCGCTTAGGCTGCTAACGCGTAATTTTCGTTATCGTTTATTTTTTTGAGACTTTTAAAGTTGCTTCTCACAACTGCTCGCTACTAAAGGCTCCAAATCCCCGTCGAATCCAGTTTCACCCCCATGATGTTGTAATATTCATTATAAGTTAAAGGGGGGCTCAAGTCAAAAATAATTTACCTTTGATTTTATATACAAGATACCCGATTGAGGCACCTACAACATTTAGCATCAAATCATCTATGTCCACAGATCTTCCTACGAAGAACTGGATGGTTTCTACAAGCATACAGATTATCATGGTGAATATTAAAGTTTTTTTATAGCTTCTTAAATCTTCATATAGCAGAGGAAGCATAAATCCCATAGGTACAAATATAAGCACATTTCCTAAAATATTCAGTGCTGCATGAAAGGCTTCCGAGTATTTTAAATAACTCTTTATGGTTTTGAAGGGAACTAAATTAATTCCCCAACCCCCCTGGACTATCCTATCTTTAAAATCTCCAACAAAATCAAAGTTCTCCGATGTCAAATCCACTCCTTTGCTTGCCAGATAGACATTGGGCATGAATAAAAACAGGCTTATTGAAGCTATATACCCCACAAAAACAGACATTGTGAATTCTCTTTTGGGGTTTGATTTTTTCTTGAGTTTTTTAAAAAAGTTTGTCCTTATCAAGGAGAATACAACAAAGGCAATCAGAAAGGATATTGTTCCCCTCGTAAAGAAAAAACTCATCAATTTCATTCTATGTTCCAGTCTCTGAAACTTTCTATTGAATAATCGTTTAATTCCATGGAACTTTCCCAATGGGACTTGGCAGATTCATCATATACGGCACAGGTTATCATGCCACACTGCTTTGCGGATTTAAGCGCATAGGGCGCATCGTCAAAAAGCAGAATTTCTTCGGGAGCATATCCCATTTTTTCAGCCATGATGCCGAAGAATTTCGGATCTCCCTTTTGCGTTGAAACTCCGTCCACCGTTTGAATTACATCAAAGTATTTTTTTATGTCTAACCTGTTGAATACATGGGTGAGAAGTTTTTCATTGGTGGCTGTTCCAAGCCCCAATTTATATCCCTTGTCATAATATTTCACCACTGTTTCCAGCGCCATGTCTTTCATCTCAACTTCATTTTCATAAAAATCCGCAACTATTTTTCTATAATCATCAAATACTTCCTCAGGGCTTTTCCCAAGTTTATAATAATCCACAAGATATTGAACACTCATCTTTAAACTCATTGTGGTGGTCTTTTGAGCAACTTCATTGTCAAGTTTTATTCCCAAAGTTTGCAGATAATTTCTTGCTATATCCCTGTACATTCCCATGGAATCTACTAAAGTTCCATCTAAATCAAATATTATACCTTTCATATTACCTCGTTTCTTTCGATATTATACAAATCTTTGTGTTCTATGTCAATTTTACCTATGTGATTAATCTTGCATTTAATATTTTTCTTTGTTATAATAAGCTTCGATTTAAAAAACCATAGTTAAATTATTATAAACAACGCTTGTAAAAATTACATTATGTGTTTATAATTTATCGGTAAACATTATCGGGGTGTAGCGCAGTTTGGTAGCGCACGTGGTTTGGGACCATGGGGCCGGGGGTTCAAATCCTCTCACCCCGACCATGTTTTAAAGGGCTGTTTTAAGCCCTTTATTTTTTAAGCTAAAATAATAACATTTTTCATCATTAAAAAATTCTGAGCCTATGCCCAGAATTTCTCTAATTATAAAGTTATTCAACTGTATTTACTTCTATGGAACCGTAGTTTCCGTCATTTCTCTTATAGAGAATTTCTATTCTGTCGGATTGTGCATTCAAAAATACAAAGAAGTTGTGGTTTAATAGTTCCATCTGAAGAATGGCTTCTTCTTCGTGCATGGGCTTTAAATTAAATACCTTGCTCTTTACCACTTTGGGTTCTTCTTCGCTTTTAGTATCAAATTCCACATCTGAGATGTTTTCAAATCTTATGGTTTCCGAATTTCCTTGATATCTTTTTTTAAGTCTGGTTTTATATTTTCTTGTTTGTCTTGATAAAACATCAATTGCTTTATCTATGGAAGTAAACATGTCTGTGGAAGTTTCCTCCGCTCTGAGTATTGTGCCCGGTAAAAATATCGTAACCTCAACTGTATCATTGTTTTTTACTCTTGAGAATACAGCTCTGCCTCTTACATCTTTATCGAAATATTTGTCCAGTTTCGACAACTTTGAAGTGGCCTGTTTCTTTAAACTTTCTGTCAAATCGATGTTTTTTCCAACTAAATCAAGTATCATATAAACACTCCCTCTCAATATTAAGTCAATATATTGATACCCTTATATAAAATATTAATTCAATTTTTACACATAATTTATAATGTGGATAATGTTGATATGTTTGTGGAAAACAGTTTTTCCTTATGCTTTTGATGTTAAACCTTTGTGGATGAAATTTTTTTGCTTTATGTTATAATTTTTTAAACAGGTGATATTATGAAAGGTATTAAAGATTTGGATTTTAAAAAAAGAATAGGCATGCGAACCGTAAAAACTTCTCTGGCTGTGACCATAAGCCTTTATCTTTCAATGCTTTTAAATTTAAATACCCCTATATTTACAGCCATTGCCGCCATAACTTCCATGAAGGCCTCTATATCGGAAAGCTTTTCCGATGTCAGAAAGAGAATTTTCACCGCTATATTCGGCGTAGTGCTTGGGTATATATTCAGCGTGATTCCCATAAAGGATATCTTTTCTCCGCTGCTGGCAGGTTTGGGAATAATTATAATCATTTATCTTCTTCAAATTTTCAATATGAAGTCCATGATCACCCTCTCCTGTATCGTCTTCATAGCCTCATATACAGCTAAGACGGGAACACTGACCTACGGAATTAATAGAGTGCTGGGAACTTTTTTGGGAATAGCTGTTTCCGTTATGATAAACTTCCTTATTTCCGCACCGAATATTTTCGAATCGTTTATAGTTGAAGCCAAGGAAGTAAACGAAAATTTTAAACAATTTTTGATACAACTTATAGTGATGGAGGAGCACCATATTGAAGATATTGAAAAATCCTACGTCAAGCTTCTCAAAACCTATAACACGCTGATATCGGAGCAAAGAACTCCCGCACATGCGGAGACGGATTTTATTTGTGCAAAGGAAATAATTAAAAATTTGGAAGATGTAAATACGAGATTTCAAATTTTAAATTCCATAGAATACAAACCTCGCGTCTTTAATTATAATAAAAAAGCCATTGAGAATTATCTCCACTTGGAAATTTTGCAGGCAGGAGATTTGGAAGGAGACTTAAATTCAGTTTACAATTTTCACATTATGAAGATAATAACTCAACTTACAGCTGTAGATAAAATAATTGGAGAATACGATTATGAGTGAAACGAAATTGCTAATTGCCCTTAACAAACTTTTAGTTGCTCAGAATTTCATAAATGTGCTGCCGAAATACATAAAAATTGAAAATAACAATGATGATATGTATAAATTTTTGGAGCTTATAAACGGAAGAGACCATTTAAAAATCCACCTGGCTTTGGATGTAAATAGAAATGAACAGAGCATTCAAAATTTCCTGTATCGTCTCTATCCCGATATTTTTAATAAAAATTATATCGATTCAATTGCAAAGGGGTTGATATACTCCTATCCGACACTTCTGAGCATAATCAAGGTATCTGAAAAGAGCATAAGGGTCTATGATGAAATTTTAGAAATCAGCTATGATATCTTCAATGAGGATTTGGATTACAGTGAAGAAGACTGCTTGTTCGCACGAGTGATAAACATTGACGGATACAACTTCATACTCACAGAGATAAATGTACTTGAAAGTTTTCACAAAGATATATTCTTGGACTTAATCAACGAGCTTTTTATTAACAACGGCAAATTCTTTGAGTATAAGAAAAAAAATGACTCAGAAAAGATAATGATGATTTTAAAGTCAAAACTTCCGGATATTTTATTTACTTATACTTTAAGTCTTACGGAATTTATCGAAATAGAAGAAGAAAAAAACTTTGAAAAGGAAAAAATCGATGCAAAAAAGATTTTTTTCTCAGAAGAGGATTTGGAGATATTTGAAAAATACTGCGAGTACTCTGCTGTTAAGTATGACATAGATGAAGAACGAATTTTATTTTACTTCAACCTTTTGTACGATTCTTCGAATTTATTGAGCAAGAACAGTTTTTCAGATTTCAAAAACTTCAGCTTCAAAAGCGTTTTTTTGAAAGCCGCTGAAAACGGAGTTATATATACCGAGTCAATGTTTAAGGAAGTACTGATGACCCTTAGAAATTACTATAAATTTGCCTTGAAGTACTCAGATAAATTTCAAAAGCCCTATGATGAGGTAAGCGATATAGTAAAGGATATCTTTATATATCTCCACAAGTTAAAAGACTCCGTGAAGGGTTTTTATTTTGATGAAAACATCCTTAGATACACAGGCGAACCGGATAATTTCAAATTGATGGACAAATTCATCGACTTTTTAGACGCTTTAAATTTAAGCGAAGTTACTATTTCAAAAAGCAATACCCTTACGACAAAAAGCCTTAAAAATGTAGTTGAATTTCTGGATATAAAACCCATCAAAGACGTTAAAGTTCCCAACCAAAGTCATTATCCGCTGATAAATTTCTTTTTCAATTTTTTGCATGTTAAGGATATGATTGAAACTCACAATGGAGATTTGACTTTTAAGGACAAATTAAACAGATTTTTAGTCATGGAAACAAACCAGCAACTTGCCCTATTCATACATTACTTGCTAAGTGGAAATTTTCTTAGCAAATTTTTAAGGAAAAGCACTATTGACAACTACTTTGAAAACCTCTACTCAATATGTGCAAAATTAGATAAGAGCGCGGTAAAACTTGAGGATTTAAACATCAGCAGTGAATTTTTATTTTTAATAACTCTACTTAATGATGCCAATGCTCTTACCTATTATGACGGGTCTGTTAAATTCAGTTCCTTGGGCCAAAATCTTTACGACTATTACAAGTACAATTACTCTCTTGAAAAAGTCATTAATTTAAACAATTACATTTAATTTTCGTCTTTGTACAAAGTGAATGTGGCAATGAATTTGTCATCTGTGACAGTTATTTTAAAATCGCCCTTTAACAATTCAATTAAACTCTTCGTAATGTAAATTCCAAGCCCCGATCCGGGGCTTGTTCTGGATTTATCTGAACTTATCAATTCTTCGTAGTAATCCTCAGTTTGCAGGTGGAATTCTTCCTTAGGTTCATTTGCAATCTCGAACACAATGTGATCTTCAAAGGATTCGACACGGCAATATACGGTGGTGTTTTCCTTTGAATGCTTGTAAACATTGGACATTAAATTAAGTACAATTCGTGAAAGTATATTTCCGTCAGTGTATAAAATAATTTCTTCCTGATCGTATTCATATTTGAAATCCAAGTTTTTTTCTTTAAAGCCGCTGTCCGATTCCCCATATATTTGAAGGACCAGCTCATTGAATTCTATGAAGTTTTTTCCACATTTACGTTCATTCCTGTTATTTTTGATGCGTATATCAGATCCACAATTAAAGATTTCAATCTGGTGGAGTTTTTGCTGAGCACATCTATATAGCTCTTTGCCTCATCATCCATAGCATCTTTTTTCGAAAGAAAATCAGTATAATTTATTATGGATGTAAGAGGCGTTTTAAGGTCATGAGATACATTGGTTATCAGCTGAGTCCTAAGCAAATCCACATTCATTTTTTCCTTTGCGGTATTAAATAAATCTTCCCTTATTGATTTTAACCTTTCAACGCTTTTTCTCGTATCTTTATCATATAAAATCGATAAATCCTCCGCCTCTCCCCAATTGTACAAATCATCAATAAAGGAATTTAAAAGATAATTTTGAATTCGTATGTTTTCTCCGCTAAATATAATCCTGAAGGTAAATAACACAACAAAGGCTGAAAACTCATCGTAATAAACCAATAATAAAGATATGAGCATGAGTACATTAAACATCGCAAAAAATAAAAACATGGAGTTTTCTTTGAATTTTAAAAAAAGTTTGTATGTAAAAAATGATTTTAAAAATTCTCTTCTTTTTATTTTATGAGCAACCACTGCTATAAAGACCAAAAAAGCGATTTGATATCCCCTTTTGCCTGCAATAAGTCCACCTATCAGCAGGAGATTCATAAGCAACAATTCTATAAATTCATGCCCGAATGTATAGTTATAAAGTTTTTTCAATAGTGATTTTAAATAGTTTAACGCCTTCATTTAATCCTCTGATATTTTATATCCCATTCCATAAATAGACCTTATTAAATCCGGTTTTCTGGAGTTTATCTCCACCTTGTCTCTGAGATGAGATATGTGTACTGATATGATTTTTTTCACATCATGGGCCTCTTCTTCCCACACTTCTTTGTAAATATCCTCTGAACTGAAAACCTTGTTCTTATTTTTCGTCAACAAAAGAAGTATCTTGTATTCATAAGGTGTCAAGGCTATGAGTTTTCCGTCCACATATACCTCCTTGGCATTATCCTTTATGGTTACTCTGCCGACTGTGTAGATGCCCTGTTCAATTTCAGCCGATCCCAACTCCATAAATCTCCTTATGACGGAATTTACCCTTGCAATTAATTCTATGGCATTAAAAGGTTTTACTATATAGTCGTCCGCTCCGACATTAAGTCCGATTATCTTGTCTGTGATTTCCGATTTTGCAGAGAGTATTATTATTGGGGTGTTGTAATCGTTTCGTATTTTCAGTATGGCTGATATTCCGTCCATCTTAGGCATCATCAAGTCCATGATGCACAGATGTACTTGATTGTTTTCCAAAACCTCCAAGGCTCCTTCTCCGTCATAGGTTTTGAATACATTATAGCCCTCAGCCTTCAAGTAAATTTCCAAGGCATCTACAATATCTTTTTCATCGTCACATACTAAAATATTATAATTCATTTTTGCTCCTTGTTTTATTTGACTTTTTTCTATGTTATAATCTTTTTCGAGGTAAATTATGAAATCAATAAAAAATTTTTTATATAAAAACAGAAATAAAAATTGGGTTGTTTTTTTCGATAAACTTCTTTACCGATTTAATGAACACAAAGTTGCCGATACAGGGGCATCTCTGGTATATTTTACGATACTGTCCATTTTTCCCTTCTTGATAGCTCTTTTAAATGCAATCAATTTTACAAATGTACTTCAATCGGAACAACTTATCGAGTTCCTTAACTATCTTCCCGAAGATATTGCAAAAATTGTATACAGTTTTATCAACGAGATAAATACAGCCTCTTCTTCAGGTCTGTTCTCAATATCCATTATATTGGGTCTTTACACGGCTTCCAACGTCGTGCACAAACTCATTGAAAATATAAGTTCCGCCTACGGATTTAAAGACAGAAGAAGTTTTTTTAAAGTAAGGGGTATTGCCCTTCTCTTTACGCTGGCCATGATAATAATGATATTGTTGATGTTTTTGACTCAAATTTTCGGAGAATTGATAATTAAAACCGTCTCCAAGTATCTTCCCATTCAGGAACACACAAAATCCATAATCACCCTGCTGGGTCTTATAATTCCGATACTGTACATGGTTGCAACCTTCATATCTCTATACAGAATAGCTCCTTCAAGTGAAGTAAAGGCGATAATAAACTATAAGTCGGTAATTCCCGGATCGGTTTTTGCAACATTGGCTTGTTTGTTTTCATCAAAACTCTTCGGCTACTACGTGATAAATTTTGGAAACTACAGCGTTACCTACGGTTCCCTTGGAGGAATTATCGTAATGCTCGTGTGGATGTGGATAATGTCAATAGTTATACTTTTAGGTGCACACATAAACTCCGTTCTCTTCTCAATGAAACACTTCAAAAGCACCAACGGCTGGCCGAGACATGAGTCAGTGCTTAAAAACTTCATCACAAAATAGACGGTGTCGCCGCTATTAAGGCGGCTACTTTTTTTGCTCCGCCGTCCTTTAACACTCCTGCCAATTCATTGACGGTGGATCCTGTGGTTATGACATCATCGACAATTATTATGTTATCCGGCACCTTTGCCATAACTCTGAAGGCTCCTGTCATGTTTATTACTCGCTCCGATTCACTTAAATTGACCTGTTCTTTTGTCCTTTTGTGCTTTTCCACAGAACTGACCAAATCCATCATGGTATTTTCGCAAATCCCCTTTGCAATCAACTTCGATTGATTGTATCCTCTTCTTTTCTCATCGGATTTGTGCATGGGAATATAACAGATGTGTTTATAGTTCTTTGAAAGGTTGTTTTCAAATAATTTTTCACTCATTACATCGGCAAAAAATTTATAATAATAAACCTTGTCTCTAAATTTAAAATCCGATATGATTTTTCGAACTATTTTATTATACTGCATTGCCACGACAATATCATCAACATTGGGCAGTAAGGCATTGAATTTCACATCAAGATTTAAGTGGGAGTAGCATTCTTTGCACATATTAAATTTAAATATTTCTTTATTTTCACAAAAACAGCATTCAGCATGATAAATCATTTTTCATCAACTTTTCCTTTAAGTTAGAATATCTCTTAGATATTAAATTATTGTCTATCATCTGCTTTAAATATTTTGTATTTCCAACTAAAACTACTATTTTTTTCGCTCTTGTGACCGCCGTGTAAATTAAATTTCTCGTAAGCAACATGGGAGGTGCAAAATGTACGGGGATTATTACTATGTCGAATTCTGAACCTTGCGATTTATGAATTGTACATGCATAGGCGAGCATCAGCTCATCTAAATCATCATATTCATATTTTACCAACTTTACATCGTCATATCTTACAAAAACTTCTTGCTCCTCTTCGTCTATTTCTTCTATATAACCGATGTCTCCGTTAAAAATCCCCTCTCCCTCTTCAATATAAAAATCAGACTCTATCTTGTATTCAAGGTTGTAGTTATTCTTGATGTGCATGACCTTATCACCCACACGGAAGATTTCATTCATGTACTTTATCTCTTTGCCTTCAGGGTTTAAAATACCTTGGAGTTTTCTGTTTAAATTCTGCACTCCCACATTTCCCTTTTTCATGGGACATAGAACTTGAATATCTCTTTTATCCACTCCGTAGTAGTCGGGAAGTCTTCTGTTGACCAAGTCTAAAATTATCTCAGCGCTATTTGATTCTATGTTTTCGCTTATCATAAAAAAATCCTTTGAATTTGTAAGTATGGGCATCTGACCTTTATTTATGAGATGGGCGTTTTTTATTATCATGGACTCTTCCGATTGTCTGAAAATTTCATCAAGGTTTACTGTGGGAATGACGCCGGATTCAATCAAGTCAAACAGCACGTTACCCGCTCCTACAGATGGTAGCTGGTCCTTGTCTCCCACAAGGATTAATCTGGTGTCATCCTTCAATGAATAAAGCAAAGTGTTCATCAATATCAAATCCACCATGGAAACTTCATCCACTATCAGCACGTCGCAGTCCAAGATGTTTTCCTCTTCATAATCGTAGTTTATCCTCTCGTCATCGGAAAATCCTATTTCAAGAAGTCTGTGAATCGTCATTGCATCTCTTGATGTGGCTTCCTTCATCCTCTTGGCAGCTCTGCCTGTGGGCGCGGTGAGTTTCACATTCATATCTAAAAGTTCAAACACCTCTATTATTCCCTTTAAAGTGGTGGTCTTACCCGTTCCGGGACCTCCGGTAATTATGAGCACTCCGTTGTCTACAGCTGCCTTTACAGCTTCCAATTGTTTTTTTGCAAATTCTATTTTTTGTCTTTGCTGAACTTTTTCAATTAATTCATCGATGTTTTCGATTTTATCGTATTTATAATCAAGCATTCTTTTAAGCTTGCCGCTGATGTAATTTTCAGCTCGTAAATAGGGTGCATAATAGCAGTTTAATTCATTCTCATGGGACTTTTCAATAAAGAACCTGTCATCCAATGTCAGATTAAAAACTTCCTTATATAAATCCTCTTCTTCTATATTTATTAACTTTCTTGTATTTTTAATAAGCACGTCCTTAGGCAAAAAACTGTGCCCTTCAAAGGCCGCTTTAAACAAGGTATATTTAAGAGCGGCTCCCGCTCTGTAATTTTTGTCTATTGAGCCGAGTTTAAGGGCTATCTCGTCAGCTTTTTTAAATCCGATACCTCTTATGTCCTCTGCAAGTTTGTAAGGATTTTCTCTTATTATATTTATTGAATCATCACCATACTGCTTATATATTTTTACAGCCTGTGAATTTGATATGTCATACTTGTTCATAAAAAGCATCAGGTCTCTAAGGCCTCTGTTTTTAGAAATATTTTCCTTTATCCTTGATAGTTTCACTTCTCCTATTCCTTCGACTTCAATCAGTCTGTCAGGATTTTCCTCGATGATTTTCAGAGAATTTTCCCTAAAAGTTTCATAGATTGCCTTTGCGGTTTTTTCTCCGATATAGGGAAAAACTCCGCTGGACAAATACCTTATTATCCCTTCAGAAGATTCGGGCAAAATTCTTTTTATGTCTTTAAATTGAAACTGTTCTCCGTACTTTTTGTGAAATATAAAATCTCCCTGTAAGATATAATTCATGGACACCTTCATCTCAGCGCAACTTCCTACGATTACAAAATCTTCCTCTTCAGAATTCATACGTGCGACGGTATATCCGTTATCTTCATTTCTATATATGATTTTTTCAATGCTTCCTTTGATCTCTATCATTAATACGCTCCAATAAATCTATAAAAAATTACAGAGAGACAAGCTCCCTGCAATTATATGAATTTCTTAAGTTGTTCAGCTCTGTCCGTTTTTTCCCAAGGCAAATCCAAGTCATCTCTTCCGAAATGTCCGTAACTTGCAACTTGTCTGTAAATAGGTCTGAATAAATCAAAATTCTTTATTATGGCACCGGGTCTTGCGTCGAAGTTTTCTTCTATTATATGCATAAGCGCATCGTCTGAAACCACTCCTGTGCCGTAGGTGTTTACATAAATCGATATCGGTTTTGTAATTCCTATGGCATAGGCAAGCCCTATTTCACACCTTCTTGCAAGCCCGGCTGCAACTATATTTTTTGCAATATATCTTGCATAATAAGTTGCAGATCTGTCCACCTTTGTCGGGTCTTTGCCCGAAAGAGCTCCTCCGCCGTGTCTTGCCATGCCTCCATAGGTATCTACTATTATTTTTCTACCTGTAAGACCCGCATCTGCCATAGGTCCGCCCTTTACAAATCTGCCCGTGGGGTTGATGTAGATTTTTGTATCCTCATCCATCATCCCCTCAGGAATTATCTCAGCTATTACTTCTCTTTCTATATCTTCTCTTATTTGCTCAATCTTTACTCTTTCGTTGTGCTGAGTGGAAACCACTATGTTCTCAATTCTAACGGGTTTGCCGTCCTCATATTCTACTCCCACTTGCGTCTTGCCATCAGGTCTTAAATAATCTAAAACTCCTTTTTTTCTCACTTGAGCAAGTTTTTTCGATAATTTGTGTGCAAGGTAGATTGGCATAGGCATATAGGTGTCGGTTTCATCGCTGGCATATCCGAACATAATTCCCTGGTCTCCCGCTCCGAAGAATTCAAACTCATCTACATTGCCCTCTTTAAATCTATCCACTCCCATGGCAATATCCTCGGATTGTTCTTTGATTGCAGACAAAACTGAGCAAGTATCTGCATCGAAACCGATTTTTGCACGAGTGTATCCTATTTCCCTAAGGGTATCTCTAACCACCTTTGTGAAATCCACATAGGTTTCAGTGGTGATTTCTCCGGTAATTAAAATCAAACCTGTTGTAGCGAGAGTTTCACAAGCCACTCTCGCATTTTTATCTTCCTTTAATATTTCATCCAATATAGCATCGGAAATTTGATCGCATACCTTGTCAGGATGTCCTTCAGTTACAGATTCTGAAGTAAATATTTTTTTATTCACAATTTTCCTCCTAAGTAAGAACTCTTCCCGCCACGACACTTCGCATCATATCAGTACCGGGAACATTGTTCTTCAAAAATAAAAAATTCTCCAAAGAGCTTGGAGAAAATCTAAAAAACCTCATCTTCCAGAGCAGCTCTGTGGGATTTAGCACCTTTTAGGTTGCCGGGTTTCATCGTGCCCATTCACTCCACCACTCTTAATAAGGTAACCATATTATATTGCATATTATTATATCATTTTTCTTTAATCATGTAAATAATCTTGTTTTTATCCTTTGATTAAATCTGTAAAAATCCAAGATGTTTAAAAAAGGGTATGCCTATTGCATAGGAAAATATGGCCATTACAAAGGACGCTGTAACTATCTTGGATGTCAGTTCATAATCGGAGCCCATGCTTTTACCCATTATAAAACAATTTATTGCATAGGGATTTGAAAAAAGCACATAGGTGACCAACACCTGATCCTTATCGAACCCTAAAAAATATGCTATAGGCGTTAAGACAGCACCGGCGAGAACCACCTTTATGAAGCTGGATCCAAGCACTAAACTCATATCTGAATTATCTCTTGTGAAATTAAGAGAGGCTCCTACAAGGATGAGCGATAGTGGTGTTGAAAGAGTTGAAATCAACTGCATTCCCGATTCTATTCCGCTGTAGAAATAAATATTTTGCCACTTGGCTAAAAGTCCCAAAATAATGGAAATTATCATTGGGTTTTTCGAGATTTTTTTCAAAAAACTTCCCATGCTGAAAGTGTCATCTTTATAAAAAGTCAAAAGTATTATAGCCAACAGATTATAGAGAGTAAGAATAAATACCATGATGATAATCACAGGGTCCATACTGTGATTGGGATTTATGTAATTGAGCATGGGAATTCCGATATACACAAAGTTGTATCTGTAAGCACAGTGAACAAAAGCCGTTAGCTTGTCTTTGTTTTTTATAAAATACCTTCCGAAAAACCAAGTCAGAATATATAGAGAGATTGTGCCTGTTATTAAAAAAACAGCATACTTCACATCGAAATATTCTATTTTTGCATCTCGTACACTGAAAAAAAGACTGAAGGGAAGGGCAATGTAAAATACAAGTTTTGTACATTCCTCTACAAAATCTTCATTTATGAAATTTGAAGTTTTGAGAACATATCCCACAAAAAGAACAAAAAATATGGGAAATATTATCTCTATACCGAGAGTTAAATAATTCATTCTTCCTCCAAAAATAACAAAGCAAAATATGAGGCGATGCCTTTATCCTCCTGCATGATACCACTGACAAACAACAAAATATATCGGGCGGACGAAGGCGGCCGCCCCTACAAAACATAAAATACTCAACCGAAACATGTTATCCTATCGGGCGGGCATGAGCGTCCGCCCCTACAAAAACATGAAATATTAAACCAACATATTTTATTTTATCAAGCGGTCGTGGACGACCGCCCCTACAAAACATAAAATACTAAGTCACCAATGTAGGGGACGATGCCTTCATCGTCCCGCATATATCGGTAAAATAATTCATTTGTCCTCCAAAAATAACAAATGCAGTTTAGCAAGTCTTATTTAACCGTAAGTTTCGTTTTTCCTCCCATGTAAGGTTGTAGCGCTTTCGGGATTCTAACGCTTCCATCTTCTTGAAGCAGATTTTCAAGAAATGCGATAAGCATTCTGGGCGGAGCAACTACCGTATTATTTAAAGTGTGGGCAAGATAGTTCCCTTCTTCTCCTCTTATTCTTATGCCCAGTCTTCTGGCTTGAGCGTCTCCTAAGTTTGAGCATGAACCCACTTCGAAATATTTCTTTTGTCTTGGACTCCAAGCTTCCACATCAAGAGATTTTACCTTTAAATCAGCCAAATCTCCACTGCAGCATTCAAGAGTTCTAACGGGTATATCAAGTGATCTGAAGAAATCCACTGTATTGTTCCAAAGTTGATCGAACCAATAGGGAGATTCCTCAGGTTTGCAAATTACTACCATTTCCTGCTTTTCAAATTGATGAATTCTATAGACTCCTCTTTCCTCTATACCGTGCGCTCCCACTTCCTTTCTGAAACAGGGTGAATAAGAGGTAAGAGCTTGAGGAATTTTATCCTCATCTGTGATGGTGTTTATAAATTTTCCAATCATGGAATGTTCGCTTGTACCTATTAAGTATAAATCTTCGCCTTCTATCTTGTACATCATATTTTCCATTTCCGCAAAACTCATAACGCCGGTAACTACATCAGATCTTATCATAAAAGGAGGAATGTAGTAAGTAAATCCTCTGTCGATCATAAAGTCTCTGGCATAGGATAAAATTGCTGAATGAAGCCTTGCAATATCTCCCTTCAGATAATAAAAACCCGCTCCTGAGGTATTTCTTGCAGAATCCAAATCTATTCCGTCAAAACTCTCCATTATATCCACATGATATGGAATTTCATAGTCCGGAACTGCCGGTGCTCCGAATTTTTCAAGTTCAACATTTTCGCTGTCGTCCTTGCCTATGGGCACTGTTTGGTCGATGATTTGAGGAATTACCATCATTCTCTGTTTCAAATCATCTGTAAGCTGTCTTTCTTGCGCTTCAAGATCCGTGAGTTTTTCGTTTATTTCCTTTACTTTTTTCTTTGCTTCTTCAGCCTTTTCAACTTCCTTCTTTTGCATAAAAGAGCCTATTTCCTTGGAAGTTTTATTTCTATCGGCTCTTAATTGATCTCCTGTAGTTTTTACTTCTCTAAGCCTTTTGTCAATTTCAATGGCTTCGTCCACAAGAGGAAGTTTTTCCTCTTGAAATTTCTTTTTTATATTTTCTTTAACGGCTTCAGAATTTTCTCTTACGAATTTAATATCTAACATATTCCCTCCAAATAAAAAAAGTCTTCTTCATCCCTAAAGGGACGAGAAGACCCGCGTTGCCACCCTAATTAACCATACGGTTCACTTATTTTTTAAAACTCAAAGACGGATTCAATAGATTTGATTATCTGCTTACACCGACCGCAGATTCTCTTGTAAATCTCTTCTACCTACTACTTCTCATCACAGTTTTTATTCATCAAACTCCATTAAGTATAACAAACTAAAATAAAAATTTCAATTACTTATTTTGTTCCACAAATCCTTCGTAAAGACGTCCTTCTTTTTCATCGACGTATTTTTGAGCATTGACTGCCGCAATCGCTCCATCAGCTGCTGCAGTTACAACTTGTCTTACTGTTTTTACTCTCAAGTCTCCCGCTGCAAATACCCCCGGAATATTTGTCCTCATCTCTTCGTCTGTTACTATATATTCTCTGTCCATTTCCACTTTTCCTTTGAAGAGACCTGTGTTGGGAATGTATCCTATATATACAAAGATTCCTATGGGTTTATCGCTCTTTATATTTTGCACTTCATCGGTTTTGATGTTTTTAACTACAATTTCATTTGCAATTTTGTCGCCCTTTATTTCTTCTACTACGCTGTCCCAAATAAAATGAATTTTTTCATTGTCCTTGGCTTTCTTTTGAAGAATTTTGCTCGCTCTTAATTCATCTCTTCTGTGAATGATGTAGACAGCTCTTGCAAATTTGGATACAAAAAGAGCTTCTTCAACAGCTGCATCTCCTCCACCCACTATATAAACATCCAAATCTTGATAAAATGCAGCATCACAAGTTGCGCAATAGGAAACTCCCTTGCCTATATATTCATCTTCCCCGGGACAGCCTATCTTTCTTGGTGCCGCTCCTGTTGCGATTATAACTGCACTTGCTTCATAAGTGTCTTCTTTACCCACAATTTTTTTAACATCGTCTTCTAATTGCACTTCCATAATTTCTTCATATATGAACTGCGCCCCAAATTTTTTAGCTTGTTCCTTCATGTCCATTCCCAGTTCAGGACCTGTAATTTCAAGAATTCCCGGATAATTTTCCACTTCAGATGTCGAGCTTATTTGTCCGCCCTCTATGGATTTTTCTATTATCAGTGTCTTAAGTTTGCCTCTTGCGGCATATATTCCGGCAGCTAACCCGGCAGGTCCTCCACCTAAAACTATTAAATCATACATAGTAAAACCTCCTATTACTCTTTGAAAATAATATACCCTTTTAATATCTTTAATAACTGATGCATAAAAAAGTCTTAACCTTAAGTTAAAACTCTATCAATTCCTTTAATTTTCCCGTTATTCTATAATCTACCTTTTGCAAATCACTAATCCTTCTCGAGTTGGTCAAAAGCATTATCATCTTAGTTTTAAAAATCAGATTTTCAATGTATTCTTCAGCATATTGAAGTCCTCCCCTTGTCAAATAATTCAAAATTTCTCCGCTTATGGCGGCGATATCTGCTCCTAAGATAAGGGCCTTAACTAAGTCAAGAGAGGTTTTTATTCCGCCTGAACCTACGATTTTTAAATTCTGAAGGTTCATTGATTTTGCTTCTATTATGCTCATGGCCGTGGGTATTCCCCAGGAATAAAGTTCAGACAAGTCGTTGTAAGGAGTTCTCAAGTTTTCCACTTCAATGAAATTTGTTCCTCCAAACCCTGAGATGTCCACATATCGCACTCCCGTGTCATAAAGTCGTCGAACAACTTCCTTTGACATTCCAAATCCGACTTCCTTTGCTATTACAGGTACATCTACTCCCCTTACTATTTTTTCAATATTGTATAATACATCCTTGAATTTTCTGTCTCCCTCTTCCATGGCAAGCTCTTGCGCCGGATTTAAATGAATCTGAATAGCGTCGGCTCCTATGATGTCTATGGCAAATTTAGCTTCCTCTACAGTTGCATGGCCGCTCAAGTTGGATAATACCACTCCATCTCCCATTGTTTCTCTTACACATTTGAAAGACTCGACCACTTCATCGTCTTCAAAAATTATAGTTTGAGAACCAACGGCCATTGCTATATTGAATTTTTCTGCTAATTCCGAAAGATCCATGTTAATCTGTTTAGAAAAATCCGTACCTCCCGTTATTGCGTTTATTATCAAGGGAAAGTCCAATCTTTTATTTAGAAACTCCACACTTGTATCCACTTCATCAAAATCAAAATCAGAAAGAGAACTGTGACAAATAAAAACATCTTCAAAAAGAGTATCGCCCTCATAGCTTGCTTTAAGACAATTTTCCAAATGTTCTCTTTTTCTATATTTTCTCATTTTACACCTCGTTTTTATAACAGTGAAAATTTTTTTAATACCAATGCAATTTTTTCACCGTCATGTCTTACACTTATTCCTTCTTGCAAAAAATTCCCACGGATAACCTCTATGTTATTTTCTTTTAAATAATCAAAATCCTCATCTTCTATTTTTATTTCCGTGGATTTTGAAGTTTGTATATATTTATGCTTCATGTTTTCAGATACTTCTTCATCATTTATCAAGACGGCATCTACAATTCCATCACAGGAGTGAGCTATCAGAGCTTTGATGTGGTCTCTTACCTTAAAATCCAATGTTTCTCCCAATTCTGTCATGATATTTTGGATATAGATTTTTTTCGCATCGGATTTTACTATGGATTCCAGTATACCCTTGACTAAAAGATTGGGAATTACGGAGGTATAGAGACTTCCCGGCCCTAATATTATTAAATCCGCCTCTTCTATCGCCTTTAGAGCGTCTCTGTTTGCAAGGGGAGTTGCAGGGAAAAATCCGATTCTCTTTATCTTTGTATCCAACTTGTAGGCCATTTTTGGAATTATAGACTCGCCTATGCACTTGTCTTCATTTTCAAATTCAGCGACTAAATGAATGTTTTCATAAGTTACCGGAACCACTTTACCGCTGATACTGAGTACATTTTCCAACTCATTTAGAGCTTTGTCGAATCCCCCGTATATTTCATAGAGAGCGGCTATTAAAATATTGCCGAAGTTTTGTCCCTTTAAAGTGCCATTTTTAAATCTGTACTGCAACAATTTTTCCATTGTACCTTCCGTGCTTGCCAATGCCACCAGACAATTTCGCACATCTCCGGGCGGAAGCATGCCCAAATCATCTCTGAGAATACCTGAGCCGCCACCGTCATCTGCCATGGAAACTATTGCGGAAATATTCGAATTGTATTTTTTTATTCCCTTTATTATGGTGCTGATTCCTGTTCCGCCACCTATTATCGTTACCTTTTTCAATTTCTATTCACATCTCTATGGCTTACGGATACCTTGTACCCCTTAGCTTTTAAAATATTGTAGAGCTCATTTGCAATTGCGACGGAGCGGTGAAATCCGCCCGTACATCCTATTCCTATCACCAATATGCTTTTCCCTTCCTTTACGTAGTTAGGTATTAAAAATTCCAACATATCTGTGGCTTTGCTCAAGAATTTTTGAGTTACTTCTTTATTTAACACATAATCTCTCGTTTTTTCGTTTTCTCCGTTTAAATGCTTCAACTCTTCAATGTAGTATGGATTCGGCAAAAATCTCACATCAAAAACCATGTCCGCATCTAAAAGTATCCCGTTTTTAAATCCGAAGGAACAAAGAGATACCTTCATCACTCCGTCATTTTCCATTCCCAATATCTCTATGAGTTTTTCTCTAAGCTGCTTGTCTTCTAAATCTGATGTATCTATTATATAGTCCGCCCTGTCCTTTATGTTTTTAAGGAGTTCTTTTTCCTTTTGATAACCGCTTACTATGGATTTACTCAAGGGGTGAGGACGCCTAAGTTCCTTGTATCTGTTTATGATCACATCTTCATCGGCATCTAAAAACAATATCTTGTAACTGAAGTTGAGTTTTTTCATTTCTTTAAGAGATTCCGAAAAATCTTGAAAAAACATCCCGCTTCTCACATCGATGACAGCACAGACTTTATCAACATAGTTTGAAGCTAAAGCTATTTCCGCAAACTTGGGAAGTAGTTGAGGAGGCAAGTTGTCCATGGCAAAATAACCCAAATCCTCCAGCTGATTGAGAGCTTTGGACTTACCTGCTCCACTCATGCCCGTTATTACAAGAATTTCCATTTTATCCTCCAATAAATTTAACTTCACAGATTAAGTTTACCTTGTATTTATCGTACACTACTTTTTGAATCATCTCAATGAGTTCCTTGACATCTTTGGAAGTTGCTTTGTCCGTATTTACTACAAAACCGCAGTGTTTGTCACTGACCATCGCTCCCCCATGCCTTAATCCTCTAAGACCGCAATCATCTATCAGTTTGCCTGCAAAATAGCCCTCAGGTCTTCTGAAGGTGGAGCCGGCGGAGGGAAATTCCAAAGGTTGTTTTGAACATCTTCTTTGCCAAAAATCGTCCATTTTATCCTTGATCTCTTTCTTTGACTTATTTCTGTTAAGAGAAAAGGTGGCCGACAATACGACATATCCTCTTTCTTGAGCGATGCTGTTTCTATAGGAAAAGCTCATTTCTTCCTTTGTGAGTTTTAAAATATTTAAATCATCATCTAAAATTCTCACGCTTTTTACGACATCCTTCATTTCTCCTTCGTAAGCCCCTGCATTCATTATCACACCACCACCCAGGGAACCGGGGATTCCGTGTGCAAATTCAAGACCTGAAAGAGAATTTTCCAAGGCGAAATTTGAGAGTTCCCTCAAGCTGATTCCCGCCCCGGCAGTTATTTCATCGCCCTGTATCTCTACATCGTTCAAAGTCGATTTTAAAATTATGACAAGTCCTCCATAACCTGCATCATCAACCAATACATTGCTTCCGTTGCCCATGATGAAATATTTAATATTTTGCTCTCTCGCCTCTTTTAATGCTCCTACAAAGGATTTTTCGTCCTTTGGGATAAGAACATATCTTGCATTACCACCTATTTTAAAGGTGGTATGTTTATTTAAAGGTTCATCATTTAAAAATTTACCATAATTGCTAAAATCTATCATTTTACACCTCAAGTACATTATACTATAAATTTCAAGTTTTTTAACTCCTCCATATATGATTAATTTCCTTTGCATGATATAATTTAATCATGAAAAAGTTAATATTGCCCTTTGTTTTATTGATGACTTTTACATATTGGATATTTTCCCAAAGATCTGTTTATGAATTTAAAGATTATACAATAAAAACAGACATTACAGGCTCAGAAATTTCAAAAAATAAAAAAGTTTTACACAGAGATAAGCCCATCCTCGATTTTGACATAGCCGATATTGACGGTGACGGAATCTATGAGATGGCTCTAATAAACAAAAAACTTTTAGGAAAGGGAGGTGTGGTCAAAATCCTAAGTCTGAAAAATGAGCCTGAAGTCCTTTACGAAGAAGATCTATCTGAGATAAAACCCTTTAAAATAGAGTTGGGAGATTTCACAGGAGACGGAATTTCTGAAATAGCCATTGGAATAGTTAAAAAAACTCCACATCATAAAATCATGGAAAAAAGATGTTTTACATACAATCTCGACTTCAAAGAAAAAAGACTCATAGCAAAATTTAGAATATCCAAATTTGCTCGTCCCTATGATGATTTTAAATTATTTGACATAGACGAAGACGGCATCTGTGAAATAATAACCATAGAAAGAAATGAAGATAAATCCAAAAGAATAGCTTCTTATACTTGGAACGGTTTCGGATTTAATCTTGTTTACAAAAGTGACAATTACAAAAATTTAAAACTTTTTGACAAAGATGGCGAACTTAAAGTAGATGGTAGAAAGGTTTGTTTAGAAGAGAATAATATAAAAGTAGGTGAATGATTTGAAAAAAATATTGATGTACATATGTATTTTTGCCCTTGTCCTATCTGCAAGCGCATGCAAAAAAGAAGAAATTACAAATACAAAACCAACTCAAAAGGAGCAATCTGAAGTCGCTGAAACTGAAACTTTAATCATAAAAGATGCAGATTTGAAATTTTTAGATGAATTTGATTACACGGTGGATGTTCCCTTTAACGAAGTTGAATTTTCGCCAAAGGTTCCCGGCTATAATGTGGCTGCAGATTTGTCCAATGTGGTAAATCTCGAAAGCTTCAGAGAATTCTCTCAAAGTCAAAAGGATAAACTGGTGGAGTCCGGGTTTTTTATCGCTCCTGTTTCATTGGATACAACAGGCGGCATAGTTGGAAATAATTTAAGTGAGCAAATGTTTTACATCTATGAAGACAACGAATACAAAATCCTGCCCTCTTTTATAACTACTGATTCGGTACTGCACATGTATCACATTTTCTATGACAACTTTCTTAAAAACTTAGAAGAAAACACGCTCTTTGATAAGCTCATAGAGTTGAATGACCACATGCTTACAGCCTCCATCACAACTTACGAAAATCTTGCGAATGAAGAAGTCAAGAATTTGGCTCTTAAAAACACTGCCTTCTTCGGCACGGCTCAACTTCTATTAGGCGAAAAACTCCCCGAAAACATGCCCGAAGAAGCGAATATACTCGCTCATGGAGAATTGAAAAAAATAAATTCCCAATCGGGAAGTCAATCGGAAATACTTGAAATAAAACTGGATTATTCTCAATTTAAGCCCAGAGGACACTATACAAAATCCGAAACTCTACAAAAATATTTCAAAACGGTGATGTATTTCGGGCAATGTGGCTTCTTTGCACAAGAGGATGGAAAAAGACGCGAAGATTTAACGGCTATGGCGATGCTTATATCCCACGATATTTTTGCAAATCAAGACTCTTTTAAATTATACAGCGATATTTACGACCCTATGAACTTCTTGGTGGACGGTGCCGATGATTTGGGCCCTAAAGAGTATGCAAAACTACTTTACGGAATTTACGGTAAAGCGCCCGATTTAAACGATCTCATGACACAAATGGACTCCGTATATGCAAATCTTGAAAATTTCGATCTTCCGCAAATCGGAGGATTCTTGGGCAGATCCTTCAGGTTCATGCCTCAACGAGCGGTTTTGGATTCTGTTTGGATGCAGAATTTAGTAGATGTGAACATTCCGTCAGAAAGACCTGTATTTAAGGGCTTGGATGTAATGGCTGTAATGGGAAATGATACGGCAAAAAAACTTGAACTCGCCGATGGCTACAATAAGTTTTGGGATAAATATCCCGATAAATTAAGGGAAACTACAGAAAAAGTAAGCCTTATGTCCGACAGAGATTGGATGAAAAATCTCTACAGAGGTTGGCTGTGGACCCTTTCAGAATTAAAGGGAGACTACGATGAAGGTTATCCTGATTTTATGAAAAACGACGACTGGAACAAAAAAGAACTAAATACCGCTCTTGGTTCCTATGCAGAACTTAAACACGACACCGTTCTCTACGGCAAGGAAGTAATTGCGGAAATGGGCGGAGGAGGATATGAAGAACTTCCTAAATCCTATGTGGAACCCAATGTGAAATTATACGAAAAACTTTCATGGCTAATTGAATTTACAACGGAAAACTTAAAACTGAAAAATCTGCTTACCGATATAGATATAGAAAATTTAGAATACTTCAAAAATTTATGTGATTTGTTAAAAAATGTGAGCATAAAGGAACTGAATAACGAAATGCTAACCGAAGAAGAATATTTGGAACTGTACTATATCGGAGGAGCAATGGAGGCGATTTCTCTGCGTTTTGTAAACGACTATTCCACATACTGGTCTTTAATAGATGAAAATGACAGAAACATGACCATAGTTTCAGATTTAATGAAGGTCGTCGCAAATACAGCGGATGTTCCTGAAGGAGAATATCTGCATGCTGCCGTTGGCCCCGCCTATGAAATATATGTCATCTATCCCGTAGGTGATGAACTTCACATGGGACGTGGCGGTGTGTTTTCCTACAGAGAGTTTTTAAATGAAACAAGACTTAACAACGAAGAATACAGGGAAATAATAAAAGACGATTTGGAATATGGAACTCCTGATTGGTTTACGGATATGGTTCAAGAGCCCAAGATAGAAATCCCCGATCCCTACTATTCTTATTGATGCAACTTATCTGCAACCTAAACTCTACAAATAGTTGGTGGACTTCATTTCTTGTATTCATATAATAAAACTTGAAAGGAAGTGTTATTGTGAAAATTACCTTTATATTTTCATTACTAAACATAATTATCTATATAACATTAGCGATACTTTTTGTGGTTTTAATTGTGAATATAATAAAGGCGCTGAAAAAGTACATCAACTCGCAGGAAGTTAGAAAAGAAAAAGATGTCGCCAAAAAATCTCTCGGAGAAATTCTAAAAAAATACAGAATGGAAAATAAAATGACACAGGAATTTGTCGCAGAGGCCTTGGGAGTATCCAGACAAGCTGTAAGCAAGTGGGAAAACGGCACAAGCGATCCCAGTACATCGAACCTCATATCCATAGCAAAACTCTTTAAAATTTCACCGGAAGAGCTGCTAACTCAAGTGAAGTCTAACATCAGTACAGAATAATGATCTAAAATTTTCTCCATGGATAGCTGTGGAGAAAATTTTTTTAAGAAGAATAAGGAGGATAAAATGCCCTTTAAAATTATAAAAGATGATATAACCAAATTAAAAGTGGACGCCATAGTCAATGCAGCCAACGAATCCTTACTCGGAGGCGGAGGAGTGGATGGTGCCATCCACAGAGCGGCAGGTCCCCAATTGCTTAAAGAATGCAAAACACTTAATGGTTGTAAAACCGGACAGGCAAAAATCACAAAGGGTTACAACCTGCCCGCAAAATACGTAATCCACACGGTAGGTCCCGTTTACAAAGACGGAAGATGCGGCGAAAAAGAACTTTTAATTTCAGCATACAAAAGCTCCTTGACCCTTGCCGCAGAATACGATTTAAAATCCGTCGCCTTTCCACTGATCTCATCGGGAGTTTACGGTTATCCCAAAAAAGAAGCCCTCGATGTAGCCATATCAACTATAAAATCCTTTTTGGAGGAAAATGATATGGAAGTGATGTTGGTGATTTTTGATGATAGCATTGTACCAATAGTCGAAGAAATTTACGGCAAAATAAACTGACCACCATTTAATGTTCCAAGAAAGTTTTCTTTTATGTCTTTATCGTAGAAATTCTCATTCTTGGATATAGAGTATTTTATACATCTCATAAAAAACCCTCCTTGCTGTTTTTACAGTAAAGAGGGTTTTTTGAATTTATTTTTCTTCAACCGAGCTTTTTATATAAATTACTTTTAGTTTTCTGTTGATATTTTATTTTCTGCTTTCAAATAATTTATTTAATTCTTCAATCAGTACGGGTATTACTTTGTAGAGATCTCCTACTATTGCAACATCGGCAACATTGATCATGGGAGCTTCTTCATCTTTGTTTATAGCTACAATTACATCTGAGGTCTTCATTCCCGCCATGTGTTGAAGAGCGCCTGATATACCGCATGCAAAGTATACTTTAGGACTTACTGTTTTACCGGTTTGTCCTACTTGATGTTCATAGGGTATCCATCCCGCATCTACTGCAGCTCTTGATGAACCCACTGCCGCTCCGAGGACACCGGCTAATTCTCTTATCAATTCAAATCCGCTCGGATCTCCAAGTCCTCTACCGCCTGAAACTATTATATCTGCATCTGCCAAGCTGATTTCTCCGCTTGCTTTTTCAATGAGTTCTTTAACTTGTGTACGGATATCAGATTCCGGAAATTCCACTTCAACTTTGATTACTTCGCCTTCCTTAGGAGTTTCCACTCTTTGCATTGAGTTGGGTCTTATAGTTGCCATTTGAGGTCTTTTAGTAGGAATTTCAAGATCTATCATTACGTTTCCTCCGTAGATAGGTCTTGAGCATACCAACTTACCATCTTCAAGTCTGACTCCTGTAGTGTCTGATGAAAGTCCTGTTCCAAGTTTTGCAGCTACTCTTGCAGCTAAGTCTTTTCCGTCTTGAGTTGCAGGTAACAACAATATTTCAGGTTCTTGTTCCTTAACTACTGCTTCTAATGCTATTGCATAGGGCTCACTTCTATATCCCTTAAGCGCTTCATTTTCAACGACGAAGACTTTATCGGCTCCGTATTTAAAAGCCTCTTTTGCACTTTCTTCTACTGCACTTCCCAATAAAACTGCTCCCAGTTCTACTGATAATTCATCCGCCAGCTTTCTTCCTCCACTTAGTACTTCGAAGGAGGCCCCGCTGATTGCGCCGTTGTTTTGTTCCAAATAAACCAACACTTTTGTATTTGACATCTCAACATTCCTCCTTTTTATATAGCTTTGATTTCAACTAATTTTTTAACTGCAAGTACTGCTGTTTCTTCAGGTTCGCCCTTGAAGATTTCTCCGCCCTTTCTTGGTGCCGGAGTGTACATCTTTTTAACAAATGTCGGTTGTTCTTCAAGTTCTGCTCCTATTTGTGCTAAATCAAGTACCGGGATTTCCATTTTATTAGCTTTTCTGGTACGTTTAAGGGTAGGATATCTCGGTTCATTAAGTGATTTTTCACAAGTTAATACTGCAGGAAGTTTTGCTTCTATGACTTCTTCTCCAAAGGTTGCAACTCTCTTACATACTATGCTGTCTTCAGTTACTTCTCTGATTTCTTCTATAAATGTCACTTGAGCTATGTCAAGTTGTTCTGCAAGTTGTGCCCCAACTTGAGCATCATCTGCATCAATTGCTTGTTTACCTGTGAGAATTAAATCAAATTCTCCTATGCTCTTTATAGCCTTTGCAAGTAAGTATGCAGTATTGTAAGCATCGGGATCTCCCTCTATTTTTTCATCATGAACTAAATAAGCGTGTTCAGCTCCCATGGCCAAACCTATTTTCAGTGCTGATTTACTGGATTCATCTCCTACGGTTATAACGCTTACTTCTCCACCATGTTTTTCAACCAATTGAAGAGCTGCTTCAATTGCATGTTGGTCAAAGGGGCTTACCATGGTTTCTTCATTGGCATTTACAACGCATTTTTTTTCTTCATCTACTTTAGGAACAATTGCGTTGTCAAGTACTTTTTTTACACAAACCATTATATTCATACTTGAATTCTCTCCTTTTATTTTTATTTTACTTAAAGAGTTTTAAAGCAAGACAAATATTTAGTTTATTGTCTTGCTTTAAAACAATAATTATAATTTTACACCTTAAGTTCTTTTAGATTAGTCTCTTAAAATTTGTCCTGAAATTACTATTCTTTGAATTTGAGAAGTTCCTTCGAACAATTCCAATATTCTTTGGTCTCTGTACAGTCTTTCAATTTCATAATCTTTCATGTATCCGTATCCGCCGTGAATTTGAAGAGCTGTTGTAACTATTTGATGAGCTGATTCTGCACCGAATAATTTTGCCATTGAAGCTATTTTAGAGAAGTTCTTTCCTGATTCTTTTATGTCTGCCGCATAATATGTCAACATTCTTGCTGCTTCAAGTTGAGTACCCATATCAGCTATCATCCATGCAATACCTTGGAATCTTGAAATTTGACGTCCGAATACTTCTCTTTCCTTTGAGTATTTAACAGCTAAATCGAAAGCTCTTTGAGAAAGTCCTACACACATTGCCGCAATACCTACACGACCTCTGTCTATGACATCAAGAGCAAGTCTGTAGCCCTTTCCTATTTCTCCTACTATATTTTCCTTAGGTACTCTACAGTTATCGAAAATCATTTCCCAAGTAAGAGCTCCTCTGATACCCATCTTATCATCAGATGCGCCAGGAGTCATTCCCGGTGTTCCTTTTTCTACTACGAAACAAGTAAGTCCATCTCTGCCCTTTGAACGGTCAGTCATTGCAAATACTGTTAAGAAATCAGCTTCAGCTCCACTTGTTATAAAGTGTTTTGTACCGTTAAGTACATAATAATCTCCATCCTCTGTAGCTGTTGTACGAGTAGCCGTTGGATCTGATCCGCCTGCCGGTTCTGTCAAGCAGAAAGCTGCAAGTTTTTCTCCTTCAAGAGCGGGTCTTAGCCATTTTTCTTTTTGTTCATCTGTACCTGCAAGGTAAAGAGCGTCAAATCCTAAGTAATGTCCTGTCATTATAGATCCTGTAGCCGCACAAGCTGCTGTTACTTCTTCCATCGCTATAGCTTCGGATATAGGGTCAGCTCCTCCGCCGCCTAATTCTTCAGGATATGCTATGCCCATTAAATCTTGTTCCATAAGTCCCTTTACGTTATCCCATGGAAATTCTTGAGTTCTATCTACTTCTTCAGCTCTTGGCGCTAAAGTTCCTTGTGCCCATTCTCTTACCATACGTCTTATTTCAATTTGATCTTCTGTGTACTTAAAATCCATAATATCCTCCCTTTTACTTTGTTATATTATTTTCTCTGTTAACTATTTTATAATAAAAATATCAGTTTTGCTAAAGGCAAACTAAATAACTTTATTTTCTTTTAATTGTGCAATTTCTTCATCGGTATAGCCAAGTTCTTCCTTTAAAACTTCTGCTGTGTGTTGTCCGAGAAGTGGTGCCGGGTGTTTCGGATCCGGCGGAGTTTCAGATAATTTTACAGGATTACCTGTTATTCTCAATTTGCCGGCCTTAGGCTGATCTATGTCTACAAGCATTTCTCTTGCTAAAATACTTTCATCTTCACATGCTTTTCTTATGCTGAAAATCGGTCCACAGGGTATATGATTTTCTTCAAACAACTTTATTGCTTCATCAAGGGTGTAGTCACTTAGAAAATCTTCTATGATTTCCTTTAGTTCCACATCGTTGTCGGAACGGTTCCAGTCTTCATCGAATTTTGGATTTTCAGGTAAATCCGGTCTGCCCATTAAATCACAAAGTACCTTGAAATGGCCGTTACTTGCCACTGCAATTATCACATACTCACCATCTTTGCATTTATAGATATCAAAGGGTGCACTTAAGGGATGTCTTGCTCCTACTCTTACAGGATCAATTCCTCCTATAGTATGTCTTACTATATTGGTTTCAATAAATGAAAATACACTATCCATCATAGCAATGTCGACCATTTGTCCTTCGCCGGTTTTTTCTCTGTGGAATAGAGCTACCATTATACCGAAGGCGGCATATAAGCCTGCGGATATATCTCCTAAAGAACTTCCCACTCTTGCAGGTGGATTGTCAGGATATCCTGTAATGCTCATCATTCCAGATCTTCCTTGTGCAACTATATCATAGGCCGGTAAATTTCTGTGCGGACTTACTTGTCCAAAGCCTGAAATTGAGCAATAAACTATCTTAGGGTTGATTTCTTTAAATTTTTCATAGGAATAACCGAGTTTTTCCATTACTCCGGGGCTGAAATTTTCTACTACGACATCACTTTTCTTTACAAGTTCATAGATTATTTCCTTCGCCTTTTCATTTTTTAAGTTTAAAGTTATACCCTTTTTACCTCTGTTGGCATAGATATAATAACCGCTTTGTTCCGTTCCGTCTTCACTTTTTATAAACGGTCCGAAAATACGGCTTCCATCACCTGAGCCGGGTCTTTCAATTTTGATTACCTCAGCTCCTAAATCCGCTAAATTAGCAGTACAAAAGGGTCCTGCAAGTACATTTGTAAAATCCAAAACCTTGATTCCTTCAAGGGCTTTTTTCATATCTTCATTCCTCCTTGCTCGCTTAAGTTTTTCAAATAATATAATATGGCAATTAATTGCCATATTATATTACTCTAAATTACAACTGGTTTTTTATTTAATCGTCAATACAACATATGTGCAAAAAGCGCTACTATTGGAAATGCTACTATTGTTCTTATTAAGAATACGGCTACCAAATCCACAAAGGTTAAATTATTATCCGATTGAAGCATGGCGTTGGCACTTTCCGTAAAGAATATGATTTGTACTGTTGATAGAACTAATATAAAGAATATACTCTTTTCAGCAATAGCTTTACCTGCTATTAACATTGCAGGAAGCGCTATTTCAGAAATACCTACCAACGTTGAAGGTGCTATTACAGCTGCATCGGGAATTTGCAATAAATTCAAATAGGGAATCATCGGTTTTCCTATCCATTCAAAGAAGGGAGTATAGGTACTTATAAGTAGTGAAATTACTGTCAAAGAAACTACAAAGGATACAATTTTAAAGGCAAAGGATATTACATCGGATATTGCAGTTATAAATACCGAATATTCAGTTCCTGCCGCCTTGGTAGTACCCGCAGCAAAGGCTTTTTTAAATATCTTAGAATCATATTTCCCGGGTTTTCTCATTTCCGGAGTTTGAACTACACCGTTTTTATAGACGTCTTTCTTTAAAGAAATAGGCGGAATTCTTATTATAATTGCAGCCATGATAAATGAAACGACCAATGATGTCAAAACTAAATTTCCATACATATATAGTGTATCTGTTATGGAGACAAGTAATGCGAAGAATCCAAGGGATACTACACTGAAGTTTGTCATTATAGCGGCTGATTCTCTTTCTGTATATACGTTGTCATTGTATAACTTATTCGTTATAAAAACGCCTACTGCAGGGGCTGCCACGAAGGATGACAAAGCATCTACAGCCGATTGACCGGGAAGTCTGAAAAATCTACGCATTAAGGGTTCTATCAGTGTTCCTATAAATTCAAGAATACCGAATTCAGTCAGGAAAGTTACAAGCCATCCTGCTATTGTTACTGTAAACAATGCACTTCCTGCAAGAGATATTGCAAGTCCTCCTACATCAGGGTTAAGTATTTGTTCAGGTCCTACATTAAATACGAGCATTAAAGAAAATATAGTTGCTAAATAATACAATAGTCCTGTTATCGGGCCGTCTTTTTCATGAAATTCAGCTAAGAAACCTTTTTTGGTAACTTTTGCTATAGTATAAGTTACGGATAAGCCTGCACAAACTATTAATACAAGATAATTGATTATGCCTGCCGCCGCAGCCTTAAAGGTATTTACGACCCACACCATAGGCACGATATTTCCACCTTCTGCCGGTATTATTGGCAAGAAGAAAAAGAACACGCCTATACCTGAAAATATTAAGAATTTTATAATATTGCCTGATGTTACAGAATCATAGTCAACCTTAATTCCTACCTTTTCATTTAACGCTTCTTCAATATTCTCAGCCTCTGTCATATCTTTGACATCAACTTGAGAATCTTTGACAACTTTGTCATTTACGTATTTTGTCATTTTACTCCTCCTTTTATTTTTTATTTTGCTTTGATTTAAATCAAAGCTTAAGGGCTAATTTAAACAAATTAAAACTTCAATCTATCAGATGAGAATCAAAGAGCCTTGATTCTCATCTGTATATTTATCTTAAAATAGATCTTGAGATTACCATTTTTTGTACTTCTGATGTTCCTTCATATATTTCAGTTATTTTTGCATCTCTCATCATTCTTTCAAGTGGATATTCTCTTGTGTATCCATATCCGCCAAGCAATTGTACGCACTTTGTAGTTACATACATAGCTGTTTCAGCTGCATTTAGCTTTGCGTGAGCTGATGCTACCGAGTATTCTTGACCTTCATCCTTTAACCAAGCCGCTTTATATACCAATAATCTTGCAGCTTCTATCTTATTTGCGAGATCTGCCACTACAAATTGTGTGTTTTGGAATGATGACAGCGTTCTGCCGAATTGTTCTCTTTGTTTTACATAATCAACTGCCACCGACAATGCTCCTTGAGCTATACCTATAGCTTGAGCAGCTATGCCTATTCTTCCACCGTCAAGAGTATGCATTGCAATCTTGAATCCTTGACCTTCTTCTCCCAATAGGTTTTCTGCAGGAATTTTAGCATTTTCAAATACTAATTCTGCTGTTGCCGAGCCTCTGATTCCCATTTTCTTTTCATGCTTACCTATTTTAAATCCTTCAGTTCCGTCTTCAACTATGAAAGCTGATATTCCGTGGTTGCCCTTTTCCTTATCTGTCATTGCCATTACTATATAAATTCCTGCTTCTCCCGCATTAGTTATGAAGTTTTTTGTGCCGTTTAATATATAGAAATCGCCTTCTCTTACTGCTGTGGTTTTTTGTCTTGAAGCGTCTGTTCCTGCATTGGGTTCTGTCAAACCGAAAGCTCCAAGGGTTTCTCCACTTGCAAGTTTTGTCAAATATTTTTGTTTTTGTTCTTCTGTTCCCCAGTCATAAATCGGAGCTGAACCAAGTGATGTATGAGCTGATAAAGTTACACCTGTAGATGCACAAACCTTTGAAATTTCTTCTACAGCTATTACATAACTTATGTAATCGCCCTCTTCTCCTTCATACTCTTCCGGCCACGGTATTCCCAGTAAACCGTTTTCTGCCATTTTTTCTACACTTTCAGTGGGAAATCTTTCTTCTTCATCTATTTCTTCTGCTATAGGCTTTATTTCCTTTTCTGCAAAGTCTCTGTAGATTTTTTGTATCATTTTGTACTCTTCATTAAATCCAAAATCCATTTACTTTCTCCTCTCTTTAATTAAAAAAATTATTTTGAATACAATTTTCAAATCTTACCATAGATAATAACGATTTCTGGTCTTAGAAACGACTAAAAGAGATATAAATTTGAAATTTATATTTAAATTTTAACAAAGATACTTAAATTGGTTATATTGCACCGTGTTAAATTTATGCAGTTGAAAATTTATATCGCAATATCCTTTGAGTTTGGTCGTATTTTACAACGATTCAACGTATTTGGATTAAATAATTTATAAATTATATATCCTTAATTATTTCTGTAATTTTTGTATCTTCTTAATTTTTTTAATTAAATTAAAAAAGTTCTAATTAGACGATAATTTGACATTTATCAAGCCTTGTCCAGTAGAACTTTTTATATTGTATTTAGTCAGTTATTTTATTTGCTGTAGTCGTAAAATCCTTTACCTGTTTTTCTTCCAAGTTGATTTGCTCTTACCATTTTTCTTAGAAGAGGATGAGCTCTGTATTTCGGATCTCCGAATTCAGTGTAAAGTACATCCATGATAGCAAGACATACATCAAGTCCTACAAGGTCTCCTAATTCAAGGGGTCCCATTGGGTGGTTAGCGCCCAACTTCATAGCTGTGTCTATGTCTTCTGCTGAAGCTACTCCATCTGCATAGATTCCAATTCCTTCATTGATTAGAGGAATTAATATACGGTTAACTACAAATCCCGGAGCTTCTTCCACATCCACAGGAGTTTTTCCTATTTCTTTACAAAGATCTAATATTGTTTTCTTTGTTTCTTCGCTTGTTGCCATTCCTTTGATGATTTCAATAAGTTTCATTGCAGGAACCGGATTGAAGAAGTGCATTCCTATAACTCTGTCAGGTCTGTCCGTAGCTGTTGCCAAGTCAGTTATGCTAAGTGAAGAGGTGTTTGTTGCAAGGATGGTTTTTTCTTCGCAAAGTCCTGATAGTTCAGCAAGGTATTCTTTCTTTACCTTTGGATCTTCTGTTGCAGCCTCAATTATTACATCGCAATCAGACATGTCTTTGAATTCTTCAGTTAAGGTTATTCTGCCCATTGCTGCGTCCATATCTTCTTGAGTCATTCTGCCCTTAGATACGTTTCTTGCATAACCTTTTTCGATTTTTGCCTTGATTGAATTGATTTTTTCTTCAGTTAAGTTTCTGCTCTTAAGCACTACATCGTGATATATTGCCATTACTTGAACAACACCTGATCCCATAGTGCCTGAACCTATTACTCCTATTTTCATTTAATATTCCTCCTAATTTTTCTTATAGCTTGGTTTTTCTTTATTTAAAAACGCTCTCATTCCTATTTCGCGATCTTCATTCGTAAAACACAACTCAAAATTGGATTGCTCAATATTTACTCCCGTGGTTATATCTGTTTGCATTCCTAAATTTATTGCTCTTTTTGAGTTAACTACGGCATTTATTGAGTTTTTAGCTATTTTTTCAGCTATTTCCATGGCCTTATCCATAAGATCTTCAGGCTCCGCAACGTGATTTACTATTCCATATTCAAGTGCCTTTTGAGCACCTATTACATCAGCGGTATAAATCAATTCCTTTGCAAGCCCTGTGCCTATTAGTCTTGGAAGTCTTTGTGTGCCTCCAAATCCGGGCGTTATGCCAAGACCCACTTCAGGTTGACCGAATTTTGCCTTTGATGATGCGATTCTTATATCACAGGCAAGGGACAATTCGCAGCCTCCGCCGAGAGCGAATCCGTTAACGGCAGCTATTACAACCTTTGAAGAATTTTCTATTGAAAGAAAAACTTCATTTCCTCTTTTTGCAAATTCATAGGCTTCTTGAGGTTTTAAGTCCACCATTTCGGATATATCCGCTCCTGCTACAAAGGCCTTTCCCGCACCTGTCAATATGACTACGGAAATATCTTTATCTTCTTCTATTTCTTTAAAAAGATCGCCGAGTTCTGTAATGAGTTTTGTGTTAAGAGCATTTAAACTTTTTTCTTTAGTAATTGTAACAACTGCTATATCGTCTTCTTTACTAATTTTTAAAAACTCATAATTCAATATCATTACCTCTTCTCTATCAATATATTAGTCTCTTGTCACTACCATAGCTGTTCCTTGTCCTCCACCTATACATAGAGTTGCAAGGCCCTTTTTAGCGTCTCTTCTCTTCATTTCATATAGTAGAGTAGTTAGAATTCTGGCTCCGCTGGCTCCGATGGGGTGACCGATTGCTATTGCTCCTCCGTTTACATTGACTTTATCCATATCAAATTCAAGTTCCTTTGCAACTGCTCCCGCTTGTGCTGCAAAAGCTTCGTTTGCTTCGATTAGATCTAAATCTTTAACTTCAAGCCCTGCTTTTTCAAGAGCTTTTCTTGAAGAAGGAATAGGTCCTGTGCCCATTATTTTAGGATCAACACCTGCAGATGCGTAAGAAGCTATTGTTGCAAGAGGTTCGATTCCAAGTTCTTTAGCCTTTGATTCAGTCATGACTATAACCATAGCTGCTCCATCGTTAATTCCTGAAGCGTTACCTGCTGTAACTGTTCCGCCGTCTCTCTTGAAAGCAGGTCTTAATTTTGCAAGAGCTTCTTCTGTAACGCCGTCTCTGATGAATTCATCTTTATCGACTACTGTGACATTTCCTTTTCTGTCCTTTATTTCAACAGGTACGATTTCTTCAGCAAATATGCCTTCAGCTCTGGCCTTTGAAGCTCTGTTTTGAGAAACTGTAGCAAGGTGATCTTGTGCTTCTCTTGTGATATCAAATTCTTCAGCTACATTTTCTGCAGTTATTCCCATATGGTAATCGTTAAATGCATCCCATAGACCGTCTTTAATCATTTCATCTATGAATTTGCCATCGCCCATTCTGTTTCCCCATCTTGCTTTGTCAAGAAGATAAGGTGCTTGTGACATTGATTCAGTACCGCCCGCAAGAATAATTTCAGCATCTCCTGCTTTGATTATTTGAGCAGCAAGAGAAACAGCTCTTAAACCTGAACCACAAACTTTATTAATAGTCATTGCCGGAACTTCTTTGGGAATGCCTGCATTAATCATCACTTGTCTTGCTATGTTTTGACCAAGTCCTGCTTGTAGTACGTTTCCGATTAATACTTCGTCGATTTGTGCAGGGTCAACCTTTGCTCTTTGTATTGCTTCTTTAGCAGCTACAACTCCTAATTGAAGAGCACTTACTGACTTAAATGCACCGCCAAAAGATCCTACAGGTGTTCTAACGGCACTAGCTATAACTATTTTTTCCATAAAAACCTCCTAGTTTTTAATTAATTTACCTAAATGAAAAAATCTTACAATCTGTCTGAAAAACATCAAATTTCATTATTTCTTCCAAGTTAAAATGTTAATATATACGTCAAATTTTTTCAACAAATCTTAATTATAATTTTAACTTTTTTCATAGTATGAAATGTCTTCCACTGTATTATATTATATAAAGTAATGCCAATTTAATCAATACTTTAAGTAAACATATTAAATAAAAATACCCCAAACCTTCTAAAGATTTAGGGTATTACTTAGTTTTTCAGCTCTTTCTCAAGTATGTCTATTATTTTTCCTGCAGCATGGCCGTCTCCATAGGGATTTATTGCATGAGCCATTTTTTTATATTTTTCTGTATCGTCTAATAATTCTTTAAAGTTTTTATAAACTCTATTATAGTCACTTCCCACAAGTGCAGCCGTATTTGCTAAAACGCCTTCCATTCTCTCGGTTTCTTCTCTGACTACTATCACAGGTTTTCCAAGAGCCGGTGCTTCTTCTTGTATTCCTCCAGAGTCGGTAATTACTAAATATACCTTGCTCATAAGATTGGAAAAGGGCAGATAGTCCAAAGGCTCGATAATATGTATTTTGTCGTTTTTGCCAAATACCTTCTTTGCAATTTCTCTTACCTTGGGATTTAAGTGAATTGGAAACACAACCTCTACATCATCATATTCCTTTACCACATCTCTAACCGCAGAGAATATATTATTCATTGGTTCGCCTATGTTTTCTCTTCTGTGAGATGTCAAAAGCACTACCTTTTTATTTTCATAATCTATTTTATTCAATATATCGTCTTCAAATTCGTAATTCTGTGAAACCGCATATTTCAGCGCATCTATTACGGTATTGCCCGTGATATAAATAGTTTTTTCATCATAGCCTTCTCTGATTAAATTGTCTTTATTTGATTTTGTAGGCGCAAAATGAAAGTTTGTCAGCACACTTGTAAGTCTTCTGTTCGCTTCTTCGGGATAGGGAGAATAGAGATTATCCGATCTTAATCCGGCTTCCACATGACCTATCTTTATTTTTTTATAAAAGGCAGCTACAGAAGATGCAAAAACCGTAGTTGTATCTCCTTGAATGAGCAATACGTCCGGTTTTTCTTCATCCAAAATCTCTTCTAAGCCTTTAATTGCTCCCACTGTTATATCTGTTAAACTTTGACCGCTTTTAAAAATATTCATGTCATAATCAGGTTCAATATCAAAAATTTTAAGAACTTGATCGAGCATTTCTCTGTGTTGTGCCGTTACAGCTACAACGGTATCTATGTGTTTTCTACGCTTCAATTCCTTTACTATGGGAGCCATTTTTATTGCCTCCGGTCGAGTTCCGAACACGCAAATAACTTTCAAGATCATTCCTCCTTAGGTTTAAACATTCCGAATGCCATAGCTAAAATAAGTACTGCAATAAATATCAACACCGACATGAAAAGTCCAACTTTCGAATCTAAGCCGGCAATTGTGTATGCAAGCAGCCCAAATATTACGGATATGGAATAAAGTATCAGTACCGTCTGTCTTTGACTAAGTCCCATGGCGAGAAGTCTGTGGTGTAAATGTCCTTTGTCTGCTGAAACCATGCTTTTACCGTTGAGTTTTCTTCTTATCATTGCAAAAGTCGTATCGAAAACAGGCACTCCCAGTATTATCACAGGCACGAAAATCGTCAGCATAGCTGCAGATTTCATAATCCCCTCAATAGTTATATATGACAGTACAAATCCCAAGAATAAAGCTCCCGCATCTCCCATGAAAATCGTAGCCGGGTTGAAGTTGTGAGGTAAAAATCCAAGACAACTTCCTGCAATAATGGCTGCAATCAAAGATACATCTTCAAATCCCAACTTCTTTGCAATAAACATAAGGGATATGGAACTTATCATGGAAACCCCAGCTGCCAGACCGTCAAGTCCGTCTATTAAATTGACCGTATTTGTAATTCCCACAACCCAAAATATAGTTACAGGCACTGACAAAAACTTTAAGAATATTACACTCTCTCCAAAATTAAAGGGATTTGTAAAAAATTCAATTTTTGTGTCCGTCATTATCAATACTATGGCGGCCACTATTTGAAATAACATTTTTTTCTTAGGGCTTAAATCCCATTTATCATCTATTAATCCGGATATCAATATTATTGTCGATCCTATTATGAGCCCGATTATCTCTCTGCTAAGTCCGACAAATATCAATATGCAAATTACAGTAGAAAAATAAATTCCAACTCCACCCAAAAGCGGAATAGGCTTTTTATGCACTCTTCTCTTATCTCTGGGCTCATCAAGAAATCCGTGTTTAAAAGCAATTCTTTTTAAAACAGGAGTCAATAAAAATACTATTACAGCTGATACCATTATGCAATAATACAATTTATTCATAAAATCTCCTTACTATTTAGTTCCAAACAATCTATCTCCGGCATCTCCAAGCCCCGGAACTATATAGGCGTGGTCATTCAATTTTTCATCTATATGAGCAATGTACACATCTACATCGGGATGCTCCTTTCTAACAGCTTCAATTCCTTCAGGAGCGGCTATTATATTCAACGCTTTTATATTTGTAACATTATGTCTTTTAAGTTCATCTATAGCTTCTATTAGAGAGCCTCCCGTTGCAAGCATAGGATCCAATATTATCATGGTTCTCTCTTCAACATCCTTGGGAAGCTTGCAGTAATAAGTCACCGGTTTAAAAGTTTCCGGATCTCTGTACATTCCTATATGCCCTACTCTCGCCCCCGGCACTACGCTTAATACTCCATCTACCATTCCAAGTCCTGCTCTTAATATGGGTACGAAACCTATTTTTTTGCCTGAGATTTCCTTTCCTGTACATTTTGCGATAGGTGTTTCTATTTCTATGTCTCTAAGTTCCAAATCTCTGGTTACCTCATAACACATCAATGTTGCTATTTCAGTGACAAGATTTCTAAACTCCATAGATGGAGTTTCTTTTTTTCTAAGAATTGTAAGCTTGTGTTGAATGAGCGGATGGTCCGTAACTACTAATTTACCCATATTTCCTCCTATAATCCAAATATTACTCTGCCTGATGAGGCCTTTAACAATCTATTCATTATGCCTACTCCCAACCCTCTGAACTCAAATCCTTCAGCATAAATCATATCTACCTCTTCATCATCACACTGTCTTAGCGCTTCAAATAAATTATGGGCAACTTCAATTAAATTATCTCTGCTTCCCAAATTTATTACGATATAAGCTCCTTCATAGTCGTCCTTTGTCTCTTCTGTGGCTAAAACCGCTATTTTTTTATCTTCATTTTCTTTTATCTTTTTATTTATATTTTTAACAATAATATCCAGAGCACCTGCAAAGGTATAGCATTGTGCAATAGGTGCATAGTGTTTGTATTTTTGTCCGGGCGATTTCGGAACTTTATCCTCAGATGCGTCTATAGTTGCTCTGTCCATTCTTATATCAGGAACAATCACCTTTAAATCTTCAGTTGTAATTCCTCCCGGTCTTAAAATAATAGGAGGATTTTCCGTCAAATCCACCACAGTAGATTCGATTCCGTAATTTGTTCTACCCCCATCTACAATTATATCAACCTTGCCATTTAAATCTTCCATTACTCTTTCAAGAGAAGTGGGTGAGGGCTTACCCGATAAATTTGCCGAAGGAGCGGCTATAGGAAGCTTTGTGTACGCTAAGATTTTCCTTGCAACCGGATGAGAGGGCATTCTTATGGCAACTGTTCCAAGCCCTGCCGTTATCACATCGGGAACCGCCTTTGACCTATTGAATATCAAAGTGAGAGGTCCGGGCCAAAACATATCTATGAGATCTATGGCAATATCGGGAATATCCTCCACAAGTTCTCTAATTTGAGATACATTTGCAATATGAAGTATCAGAGGATTGTCCGCAGGTCTTCCCTTAGCTTTGAAAATATTCATCGAAGCCTGCTCATCAAGCCCGTTGGCACCAAGTCCATAGACCGTTTCAGTGGGAAAAGCCACAAGTTTTCCTGTTTTAAAAGCCTCATCTATAACTTTAAGATCCGAGTTTTCTATTTTACCATTTTTTACTCTAATTATCTTTGTCTTCATTGCATCAGACCTTTCATATTAATTTATTATATCAATGTTTAATAAAGTCTACAAGATTATTAATATTGACATATTCAACATTTAAGCCCTTAAAGTCTTTATAATTGCACTTTATTATGTTATAATGAAAACTAAGATATAATAAAATAAAATATAATATACTAAATTTGATTAGGAGGAATAAAATGAGTAATGTATTCGAAAATGACGATTTTATTTTTGCCGGAGATGTATTAAAGGGAATGACAAGAAAAGGTAAAGACAGAATAAAAAATGAAGGTTTAACAGATATGGTTGTCCCGGAAACCGCACCTGATGGAACTCCAATTAGACATATAGGTGAAAATGCTTTCTACAGACGTAAATTAACCTCGGTTGTAATACCCGAAACAGTGGAAACTATAGGTTATGACGCCTTTGGAGTATGTGCTCTTAAAGAAGTATATATCCCCGATACAGTTCATACAATAGATGGATTTGCCTTCTACAGAAATAACCTTGAAAAAGTTCATTTCCCTAAAAATTTAAAATTCATAGGACCATCTGCCTTTGCACTTAATAACTTAGAAGAAATCGACCTTCCAGATACAGTTGAAACCATAGATACATCCGCATTCTATAAAAATAACCTTGAAGAGGTTAAAATTCCAAGTGCAATCAAAAAAATCAACATGTTTGCCTTCAGAAAAAACAATATTCATGAAGTTGATATACCGGCTACAATAGAAACTCTACATGAATACGCTTTTGAAGAAAATACAGAAGTTATAGAAAAATAATTTATTTATAATCTAAAATCCACAGCTTAAGCTGTGGATTTTATTATTTTCTCTTAAATTATAAATTTTAATACATTCAAAAATTTACTATCAAACCCAATAATCTATCCAAGTACCTACATTTTCTTCGAGTGCTTTTTTATAACATCTGGCTCCAACAGCTATATCTAATATACCGAAGCCAACAGCATTGAAATAGATGATTTCATCGTCGTTTTCTCTGCCCGGTTTTTTATTTGTTAACACTTCTCCCAGTTCCGCAGTTATATCCTCATCTTTGATCAATTTGTCTTTCCACATAAGAGCGATCGTGCTAATCATTCTATGCTTTATAGCCTCCCAATTATCTACATAAATCTTATCGGCTATGTTAACGCAGTCGTAAGTTACTTCATAATCAGCTAAATTCATTAGTAAAGCTCCCTTTTTTAGCCAGCTGGCTTCAATAAAAGGTTCATTGGCTAAAGTAACTGTTACAATAATGTCGCTTTCTTTAATTGCCTCTTTCAAATTTTGGACAGATATGAAATCTGTTTCAGGAAATTGCTCACTCATTTCTTCAATAAATTTTTTAGAATTATCAAAACTTATATCAAAAACATATACTCTTTTTATCGTCGGGCATACCGTCATCGCTGCTTTTAATTGAGTCCTACCCTGCGCTCCCGCTCCGCAAATGGCCATAGTTTGAGGATCTGTTTTCGATAGCAATTTAATTGCAACCCCTCCAGATGCTCCTGTCCTCATGGCGCTTATTTCCGTTCCGTCAGCTATGCAAACAGGCAATTTTGTATCAGGATCATTTAAAATCAGTGTAACACTTGCTCTTGGCAAATTTTTCTTGTAATTTTGTGGACCGCTCCCTATCCATTTTATACCTGCTAAATTGTACTCTCCTCCGACAAATCCGGGCATTGCATTGATTCTTCCATATTTGTTTTCATCTTCAGCACTGTCTCCCCATCTGAGAACCAACTTTCCCGGAGATATAGCTTCTTTGTTTTCTAAAAGTTTGTATACATTTTGTACGTCTTCAATTGCCAAAGACATATCTTTAACTCCCAAGCTATCCATGTCTTTGTTGTTTAAAAATAAAATTTTTTTATTCATCTTTTCTCCTTTGAGATCAAATTAATTTTAAACCCCGTATTCAAAAGTCTTTATAACATCTTCTTTATTGAACAGGTTTAATTTTTTTAAGTTCCTTCCCTCTTCTATAAAATCTTTATCATAAAGCGATGATGCCAAAATTATAGTTGCATCTATGTTAGGTGTAGGTACTTTTATAATTCTACCTAACTCCGATATTGGAACAAGTCCTGTCGGGACATCTTCCAACAAATATCTTGTATCTATGGATGTAGGCGCTAAAATTTCCTTGTATGCATTATTGCTCTGCAATAATTCGTATAAGTCATCACCTCTTACGCTATAAGATTTTTTTAACCACTCTTTAGTATCCAAGATCTTTATACCATATGCTTGCGCAACTCCTATCCTTTCTCTATCAAGTGTTTCAATCATTTTAGCCACAGAAGGTGATATTCCCTCCCAATAATGTTTAAAGTTATAATTTTTATTTTCTACCCAACCTAAATTTAATAAAACCGGCAAAGGATGAAACATAGAACCGATATTCGATAAACTTGTAACAAGTGTATTGCTTACCGCCACAAATTGACTGAAATATTCATTAATAACATTTAACAACTCATCAGTTCTGTTTATGGGAATAACTCCGATATCCACCTGTTTCTTTATTTCAAAAATTTCAACGGAAGTATTGTCCAATTTGCGGCAAGAATAGATTAAAGTTTGAGCTTCACCTATAATAACTTCCGCACTACATCCATTAATTTTTAATTCCTCTAAAAAATTTACCGCTCCGGCCGTTCTTCCAGGATTAAGTACAATTTTTTGATCTTCACTTAAAAAAGGTGCTATTTCTTTAGCTATTTGTTTATGTGTAAATGCCGGTGTGACTACCATTATGAGCTCTGCGCCTTCAATTGCTTCACGGATATTTGAAGTCGCATTATTTATCCTTTGTATTGATTTTTCTTTATTAAGTATGAGTGTTATTTCTTTTGAATTTTTGATTCCCTCTATATATTGAGGATATAAATCGTATAAATTTACACAGGCTCCCATACTTGATAAATGTGCGGCTAATGCAAATCCACCATTACCGGCTCCAATAATTGCAATGGTATTCATTAAATCTCTCCTCTTATTGTTGCTCCATTTTAAAATTCTTATTCCAGAAAAACATTCTAAGAACTAAAAGCACCGCTAACATAAGTCCGATAAAAATTAATCCCGTATTAAAAACTCCAAACTTATCTATTATATATGGATAAGCTGTTGTTACTAACCCTCCACCTATAAAAGGACTCATCAAGGGTCCACCTAAAGCATATATTGTTCCTGCATCGGTTTCCATCTTCGGATCAGCTGTTCTAAGTAACATATATCCAACAGCTGCAACTCCTGTGAATGCTCCGTATCTTATGATAGCTTGTTCAAACCAACAGTCATTAAAAACTCTTGGACTTAACCAAAATACCCAAACTAACATCAACAATAAAATAACTACGGATCCTATTAATAAAGGTGCCCAGTATTCTAAAACTACAGGAATTTTTATTGACGCCATTGCTGAAACTATAACTATTTCAAGTGCCATTCCTTGAATTCTCTGGAATGTTGCTCTATCCAGCAATACTGCATATTTTGTCCTTTGAATTATAGTATTTATAATCCATCCGCCTATCATAGCAAAGGGAAATAAAGGCAATCCAGAGTATCCTGTTATTTCAGAAAATCCCCAAACAATTAATCTACCTATTAATATAGAAATACCGATAATCCCAAGATGGAATGCAAAGGGCTCTACAACATCCTGGTTGATTGTTGCATAAGAAGACGCTTCTTTATTTTCATCGGTTAAAATTTCAACTTGATCATTAGATGATACTACTTCGGTAAGAACCTTTGTGTATTTTTTTCTTACGCCGTAATTAATTATAATCATTCCAAAAAATATACCTGACAACAACCCTATAGTCGCAGTAGTCATACCTAAATCTGCACCATCAGGCCAGTTAAAGGCTTCTATAAAAACAGCAGACATTCCTCCAGCTGTACCGTGTCCGCCAGCAAAACCTATTTCAAACAATGAACCGAAAAGAGGATTTATATCAAATAAAGGTACAAAAATAAATGCACAAAGTAAACAAGCTACTCCTACTTGCATAAATGAACATGACCATAACCATCCCAACCCTGATACAGTATCATGAAATAAAGATTTTCCGGAATCCGTCCTTTTAACCCCCAGTAACATACAAGCAAATACAACTGTAATTAACTGTCCGGGTAAAGTTCCTACAGTAGCCATCATATCTGCAGGTATAACATTTAAAATATGCGGCCCCAAGATCATGCCCATGATACCTGCTAACAATGAAGCCGGAATAAAAGCACGTCTTAGCCAAGAGACCTTAAGTCTTATTATTGATGCAACTACTAATAAAAGTCCCAAAATGGAAATATACAGCATTAATGTTGCTACAGTTGAACTTGAAATTTTTTCAATAGGAATCATAATAACCTCCTCAAACAAATTGCATAAATCATAGTATTTTCTTCCCTAATTAATTTCTAAATTTCTAATTAATATAAATAAAAACTTCGTTATTATCTAATAATTTTATCACCTCTCTGTATTTATTTTTAAGCTATATTTTCTTTAGTTATAACTGTTGTTGATTATAGCTATATTTAATTATATATGTGTGTGGGTAGATAAGCAAGTTGTTTCTTAATTAACGATCTGTAAGCCATTTTAAGATGAAAAATAGTCTCAAAAATGTCAATAAAATCAAAATAAAAACTAAAAAAGGAACAAGTACAAATTGTACTAGTTCCTTTTTTAGTATCCTTATATCTTCATTTATAAAGATTTTAAATTCTATTTAATTGAACAATTTCGTTGAAAGTTTCAAGTTGAGTCTTAACTTGTCCAAAGTCGACCATTTGTTGGTCATATCCCATTTTAATAAGAGGTATTCCCGCTTCTTCAAAGGCTCTTTTTAGTGATGGGTATTCCATTTCTTCAGTGTCGTTAAAGTTCATCATAAATAATAGACATCCATCTGCGTTTGTTCTTTTTGCCAAGTTTACAACGTAAGCCGGTCTCTTCCAAATATCCGGGTCATAAAGCATTGGATCTTCATCCATTCTTGCAAATTGGTCTGCAAGAGCAAGCATCGGATCTTCTATTGATGTATCTATATCTACTTTCAGTCCTCTTGATTCTGATGCTACATCATCACCGACTATACTTACATTATATTGATCAAATATTTCGAGAAGTCCCGGGTTATCTGTTATTATACCTGATGTTATAACTTTTACTCCATCCCAATCTTCTTCAGGCATTTCTTTAAGAAGTGCATTTATTTTCTTTAAGTATTCTGAGTGTTCATCTTTAAGCATATGGTATCCTGCTTTTAAGACTCTACATCTGTCAGATGCCTTTATTGTTTGAGGATGAGTTGCGGCAAGTTCAATGAATTCTCTCTTAAGAGCTCTGTTTTCATTATAAACTTCAAAGGCTTCTTTTAATTTTTCATCTGTTATTTCAACTTCACAAATTTTTTCAAGTTCTTTTCTTGCCTTGTCAAAAATTCTTGCGTTGTATTCTTTACCAAAGTCTTCTTTTCTGTGTTGTCCATGATTTATAAATACCATCGGAATTTTTCTTCCGGCTGATACTTTGTAATTTTGTGAAAGCGGTCTTAATGTGTCATCAAGTGTAGTAAGCATAGATGCCGAAAGACCGTCCAATGATCCGTCAAGTGCCATTTCAAGACATCTAAGAGCTAAGGAATAATAAAATGTCGGAAAATAATTCTTCGCTTGATCAATTGGTCCTTGTCCTCCCCAAACTCCTATAGGTACAAGTCCTCCGGCATATATTATTTCTTCCGGTGCATAATATGGAAATACTCCTACGCATTTTTTGCCTTCTGCAAGATATTTATCTATTTGTTCTCTTTGATTTTCAGCAATGTGATTTAATTTATCAACTAATTCTCTTATTTCGCTCATCTTCGCACCCCCGATTAAATAGTTGTTTTTGACCAGTCAGTTTCTTTGGTGTTTTCAAAGTTAGTGTAAACTTCTTCACCTTTAGCTTCTCTTTCAGCTTTTCTTTCATCCATAATTTCAACTAATCCTTGAACTCTGGTATTGTATTGTTCGGCTGAGAAGTTTCTTTCATCTGCTTGGTCGCCGTCAAAGTGAACTACAGGAATGTCAAGATCTTCTTTCCATCTTCTTTCTATTTCAGGCATTGCTCCGGACCAAGGTTTACAGCTTCTGTTGTAGTTTACAAGAGCTCCGCTTATGCCGTTTTCTTTAGCCATTGTTTCTCTCCATTCAACTCCGTCTTCAATACATACTGAGCATGGAGCCTTGCAATATGCAGCTGCCATTTCTCTTACTCCGTCGTATCTGAATCCGAAAGCCGGTGCGTATACTACAGCTGTTACATTGACTCCGCTGTTCTTTAGAGGTTCAAATAGCGGTCTAAGGGCCGGCCAACATGGTATTCCTTCAAATAGAATTCTGTGTTCTTCAGGATATTCCCAAGTGGATGTGCCTTCTCTTACAGATTGTTCAAATTCTTCGGCAAGAAGTTCAAATCCTTCTGCAGCTCTGATGTCACATCTTGCAGCAACAATGTCTGCCATGTGATTGAATAAATCAAATCCTGAAAGTGGAGAAGGTTTATACTTCATGTATGAGCAGGCTTTTAACCATGCAGCAGCTGTTCTATTGGCTATGTTACAAGCTTCTTCGAATTTTTCTTTGTGAAATTTCTTACCTGTTAAATCTTCTAATTGTTTTATGGCGTATTCAAATTGGCCTACAAGGTAATCAACTTTTTCTTCCGGTACATCAACTGTATTTTGGAAAGGTATATCTATCATTATCATTGGAATGTTATGCATTCTTGCAATGTTTTCATACCATTTCGTCATCATATTACAAATGTTATTGCAACAAAGAACAAAGTCTGGTTGTGGCATTTTTCTTGCATCTGTAGGTTCTCCTGCAGCAAATGCCAAAGAAATTCTCGCATAACCGCAAATATCATTGTCATATCCCATGTCTTCAGCAGCTTGACAAAGTCTTAATCCGTCTTTTTTTGCAGCTGTTGTAGCAGCGTGATTTTCAGGATAAACTACTTGAAGATCAAATGCTTTAGCAAGCTCTATCGGAAACTTTGAAGATGACCAACCAACAAGTTCGCCTCTTTGTTTCGCATCCCATGCATCACCATAAACTGCATCTACTACATCACGAAGTACTTGAGCTGCAGGTTTATGTCCTTCTATCGGTCTTGGTTTTTTACCAGGTATTTTTTCTAATACTTTTTTAGCCATTTTATCCTCCTAAAATTCCAAAAAATTTATCTTACTTACTTTCAACTTTAGCCTTTCTTTTATTTTGCATGATCTTTTGGTGTGCAAATATCGCAGCTCCAAGGGCTCCGTTTAATTGACAATATTCAGATGTGTAAATCTTATGACCGACATTTTCTTCAAGTGCTCTTACCATCCCTTTGTTAAGAGCAACTCCGCCTGTCATTACGACATCATCTTTTATACCCACCCTCTTAGCCAAAGATCCTACTCTTGAAGCTATGGATTTATGAATGCCCTTTACAATATCTTCAATTTTAGTTCCTTGTGCAAGTTGTGATATAACTTCAGACTCTGCAAAAACTGTACATGTGGATGAAATTGTAACATCCAATGTGGATTTTTTATCTAAATCATCAAGTTCAGAAATATCCACTTCCAAAACTCTCGCTATTACATCCAAAAATCTTCCTGTACCTGCTGCGCATTTATCATTCATGACAAAGTTTTCAAGGACTCCTCCGTCTCCAATTTTCAAAGCTTTAGCATCTTGTCCGCCTATGTCTATAATCGTATGCACCCTTGGAAACAAGAAATATGCTCCCTTTGCATGACATGATAGTTCAGACATTTGAAAATCCGCTTCTTCAAGTGAATTTCTTCCATATCCGGTCGCTGTAATAAAATCTATATCGTCCAAGGTGAGGTTTGCTTTTTCAAGAACCGCATTTATTGCTCTTGAAGGCCCTGATGTTCCTGCTCCAACATCTATTACGGAGCTTGCCATTATCTCTTTTCCATTTTTTAAAATCAATCCTTTAGAAGCTGTTGAACCTACATCAACTCCCATTGTATATATAGTATCTCCCATAACTACCTCTTTTAATTATAAATTTCGTGAACATACATTTTCATTGTACTATTAAAGGATGTAAAAGTCAAAAATTTGATTGTGAAAGGCTTATATAAAAATGGAGCAGGATATCCTGCTCCATTAAAATTTATTTTTTATTTTTTAAAAACATTGTCAAAGTCACGAATTGTTCTTGGTAACAACATTTGATGGAACGGACAAATTGATTCAGGATTTTGATAGCAGCTTTCTGTAAAAGCTAAAATATAGTTTCTAAGCATATTCATATTTACAATTTCATCCACAAGACCAAGTACCGCACAAGCCTTTGGAGATGACATATCTGCATAGCGTTGAATTAATACGTTCATTTTATCAATTGTGGGTTGAAGATCTTTTCCTGCTTTTTTATCCTTTGCAAGTCTTCTTGAATACATAGCAACGGCAGCTGTTTCAGAATTCATTACGTTGATTTCTGTTGTAGCTGTTCCTAAACTGAAGGCATTTGTATCATTTCCTTGAGGTCCTCCAAGTACATAGTGAGCTGCTGCAGTTCCTCTTCTAAGTGTGATTTCCAGTTGAGGAATGTCTGAGTTTTGGATAGAGTAAATCAACGATTGTCCTAATCCTAAAAGTTCAGCTCTTTCCGCATCGTCACCTACGTCTATACCTGTTGTGTCTTGTAGCCATACCATAGGAAGTTTATCTCTGGAGCAAAGTGTTACAAATTCGTTCATCTTAATAAGACCTTGCCTGTAAAGTTTTCCTCCTATACCTATTGCTTTTTCTTTGTACTCAGGATAGTTCATAAGGAATCCTTGAGCGTTTGCAACTACACCTACAAGTAATCCGCCTACTTTTGCAAGTCCTGTTACCATTTCAGGGCCGTATCCTTTTTTGTATTCCATAAATTCCGAACCGTCAAATAATCTTGACATTACATCATAAATATCATAAGTTTTTTTCGGGTTTGCAGGAATTATCGAATACATGTCATTTACATCATATGCCGGGCTCTTTGGATCGTCTACTCTGAAGAATTCAAGGTTATATGCAGGAAGCATATCCATGTACTTCTTGATTCCCGCTATAACTCCTTCTTCTTCTACATACACCTCTCTAAAGAATCCGGTTTCTGCAAAGTGAACTCCTACAGATCCCGGAGGAGTAGTTTTTTTAGCATTCATTGTTGCATCAGCTATTTGGTTAGCGCCTTCTTCGTCAATGTATCCCTTCGGATTCATTCCTCCAAGTATTCCGGCTCCACCAACTGCCATATTGGCATCTTTGTGAGCTATTAAGATTGTTGGGGAAATTGAGTGATATCCGCCACCTGCCGGGTTAGTTCCGTAAATTCCTACGATTACAGGTACTCCCATTTGGTTAAGTTCTGAGTTTCTGTAGAAAGGAGTTCCTCCTCCTCTTCTATTTGGATAAACTTTTTCTTGAACATCAAGTTTAACTCCTGAACAGTTAAGTACATACACTAAAGGAATTCTAAGTCTCTTAGCTGTGTCGGAAGCACGAAGTAGGTCGTCGGCTTGCCCGGGAATCCATGCTCCTGCAAGTTTTTTATTATCTGAGGCTATAATTAAAGCCCATTTGCCGTTTATTTTTCCTAATCCTTTGATTATACCTGTTGAACCATGGTCATTTCCTTCAGGATTATACAGTGAGTTTAAGGGGCACCATGTTCCTTCATCAACAAGTGCATAAAGACGTTGAAGTGCTGTCCATTCTCCTCTTTCATTTACTTTTTCATCAGGTTTTCCCGCAGCTTGTGCAACTCTTATAGCTTCTGCCAATTCTTCTTCTATTTTTCTTATAGCTTCGATATTTTCAGCATAAAAAGCATCCTGTTGCTCAGATCTCTTTAACGGTTGACCTATTACCGACATATTTTTAAAATATGAATTCATAGAATAATTACTCATATTATCTCCTTTATATTATTCACGTGGGATCTTAATAAAAGCTTCGCCCGGGTCAATTTCTTCTCTTATAAGTTTGATTATATCTTCTGTCGGTTCTTCTAAAACTTCAGCCCTTGATACATCTATATCAAATCCTGTGTTTTCAAGAACGTCTTCCGGGCTTGAGCTTGGGTAATATCCTGCAAGGTACATTCTCTTTGTTTCTTCATCAAATTTAAGTATACCTTTATCTGTAACAACCATTTGAGGTCCTACATTACCGGGAAGTCCCGCTCTTTCTCTTCCTCCGGGGCCGTCCATCCAACCGGGTGAGGTGATATAGTCAACCTTTTCCATGAATCTTCTCTTTTCATGTTGCATCATGATGATTGTATTTACATAGGTAGCAATTCCATTTGCTCCACCTGAACCTGTAAATCTTGTGGTTGGATGATTGTAATCACCGATTACTGTAGAGTTTACATTTCCAAAGGGATCAATTTGAGCTCCACCTATAAAAGCTATCATTCTTTGTTTGTTGTGTAACCATTCATTGTATTCAAATCCTACAAACCTTACGTTTGTCCATTGTACGGCAACGTGAGCTCCAAGTCTGTTGTCTCCTACTGATCTTGGCACTTCAATGGGAGCTGCATCCATCAATCCACTTTCCATGATCAAGTAACAATTAGGCGCATAAACCCTCTTTGCAAGAGCAGCTCCTATCAAAGGGAGCCCTGTTCCTACTATTACAACTTGGTCGTCTTTTATTTGTTTTCCAATAGTAACGGCTTGCATTTCTTTATTTGTATAATTATCATATCTTGCCATTATTACTTTTCCTCCTTCAAAACATTGGTAGCATATCCGAATCCAGGAACTTCTCTAAGGTTTATAAGTCTTGTTGCTCCTAATTTATCAAGATAAGCTTCGTGATTTTCAACATCATAAGCCCATTCTTTTACGAAGTTCTTGAAGTCCTCATCGCCTTTACTTACTACATTGTAATGTTTAAAGAAATCTGCATCATAGTCATAATATCCATAACATTGTGAGGGATGTGCTCCGAAGGGTACATGAACTACAGCGTCTACACAGAATGCAGGAATTGAGTTTTTAGTCGGCTCTTTCCTTATTTCTTCATCGCTTATAAGTTCTTCACAAGTTACAATGGTCTTTCTTGCAGCTACAGCTATGTCCACATCGTGGAATTCCGGTCCTTCAATTCTTACAGTTCCGTTTGGAGAAGCTTTTTGAACATGTATAATAGCAGTATCAAGTTTAGGTACCGGTGCAGCTAAAACTTTTTCACCTTCTTCGAAGGGATTTTCAAGTTCAACGTATTTCTTATTTGGAAGTTTCGGATGTTTCTTTCTCTCTTCTTCAGAAATTCCCCATTTAGTAGCTACATCACTACCAAGCATAAGTTTTACAGGTAGGAAGGAAAGACCTAAAGATGCAGCGTGAAGTCTTAACATTTCAACGTCTTGTGAATAATCTTCAAAAAGTATTTCGCCCTTTTCAATAGCCTTTCTAAATCTTCTTGATACGTTTGTGTATCCTGAGTTTGCTGTATAGCAGTTGATATAAGCAAGAACTCTTCCTTCGCCTATAAGCATATCCCAATCTCCACCTGCCGGTCCCGCTTCAACTATGAAGTCCTTTTGACCTTGGCGAAGAATTTCATATGCAGCAGCATAGGGTTTTCTGTTGGTGGTAAATCCCCCAAAAGAAAGTACATCTCCGTCCTCTACGAATTTACTTATAGCGTCTTTTAAACTATAAACTTTACTCAAAATAATACCTCCCTTATTACTTTAATACCAAATATATTAGTTTAATAATATCACATAACATAAACAAATGGAAATCTTAAAAGACTTCCATTTGTTTAATTTTAATTAATCATCCGAATAATATTAAAAATACTCCTGCCGCTACAGCTGAACCTATAACTCCCGCTACGTTAGGTCCCATAGCGTGCATCAATAAGAAGTTGGTCGGATTGTATTTTCTTCCTTCAACTTGTGAAACTCTGGCTGCCATCGGTACAGCTGATACACCTGCAGAACCGATAAGTGGATTTATTTTTCCGCCTGTTGCATAATATAAAACTTTTCCGAATAACACTCCGCCTACAGTGGCAAAGGAAAATGCCATCAAGCCTAAAGCTATGATTTTTATAGTTGCCGGTGAAAGGAATATATCTCCGTTTGCAGTAGCTCCTACAGTTGTTCCAAGCATGATTGTAACTATGTTCATCAATGCATTTTGAGCTGTATCCGAAAGTCTTGCGGTAACTCCCGATTCCTTAAACAGGTTTCCTAACATCAATAGACCCAAAAGCGGTGCTACCGATGGTAAAAGCAAGGATGTAAATAGTACTACAACTACAGGGAATACAACCTTCTCAGCCTTTGAAACAGGTCTTAGAGCGACCATCTTTGTTTCACGTTCTTTTTGTGTAGTAAGCGCCTTCATAATAGGCGGTTGGATCAAAGGTATAAGTGCCATATACGAATATGCGGCAACGGCAATAGGTGCAAGTAAATGAGGTGCCAAACTGTTTGTTACAAATATGGCTGTAGGACCGTCAGCTCCTCCGATTATTCCTATGGAAGCCGCTTCTTGAGGAGTAAAGCCCAATGCAATAGCTACTATAAAAGCTATATATATTCCAAATTGTGCCGCCGATCCCAACAATAAAGATATGGGATTTGCAATGAGCGGTCCGAAGTCGGTCATCGCTCCTACTCCCATGAATATCAAGCACGGGAAAAGATTTGACTTAACTCCGCCGTAAATAATTCTAAGTACCCCTTGATCATACCAGGGTTCTGTTTCTAACATCAAATCCGCCGCCGGCAGGTTTGAAAGCATCATACCAAATGCTATAGGCAATAGCAGTAATGGCTCAAACTCTTTCTTAATAGCCAAATATAATAGTATAAAGGATACTAAGAACATTACGGCATTTTGCCAGGTGATATTAGCAAAACCCGATTCTGCTAAAATACCTTTTAATGTTTCAAAAAATATCACTATAATTCCTCCTAAATATAATTAACTATTAATTAATTTCCGCCAATAATTGGTCTGTATCTACAGTTTCTCCGGCTCTAACCTTTAAAGCAACTTTTCCATCAACAGGAGCTACGATTTCATTTTCCATCTTCATAGCTTCAAGAATAAGTATCACATCGCCTTCTGTTACTTGATCTCCTTCATTAACTACAACTCTTAGGATATTTCCCGGCATTGGAGATGTAACTTGTTCTCCCCCGCCTGAAGAAGCTGCAGGTGCAGGTTGTGGCGCTGCTTGTGGTGCCGGTTGCGGTGCCGCTTGAGGTGCTGGTGCCGCTTGAGGTGCTGGTGCCGGTGCAGGTCCGAAATCAGCCATGCTTAAAGGCTTTGGTCCGCCTACTTTTTCAATTTCTACTTCATAAACTTTTCCATCTACTTTTACTTGATATTTCATTAAAAATTCATCCTTTCTCATTGTTTTTTAATTATTATTTCTTTTCATTAATTGAGACTATTTTAAATTGATCTAAAGGGCTTTTCATATCCTCAGAAACAGCCGCTACTATGGCGGCAACTATTGCACCGTCTTTCTTTTGTTCTGCGCTTGCTGCTACTTGTTGCTTTGCTTGAGCCTTTGCAGGTTCTGCCGGTTTTGTATCATTTTTTCCTTGGCTTTTTGCAATAGAAGCAACAACAGAAGAAATAATTTGGACAAATATTGCCAATGATATCAAAACTAAAAATACGATAGTAAAACCTACCAGCGAAACTATGACCGCTTCAGGTATGGTCATGCTTTCACTTCCCCACATGGATTAACACCTCCTCTTATAAATCCCACATCATGAAATTAATTTCATTATTGCCATCATTATAACAAATTTAGTTTGCTCTTTCAATAAAGTTTTAAACTTATTATTAAAAATAATAAGTGCTTATAAGAAATTCAACCTTAATATCCTCATTGTAATTTTATATGATAAATATGTTTAAAAATATACATTGAAAAACTTTTAAGTTAGATTATATTAAAGTTATAATAAAAAATTTATTATCTATATAATAACATTATCCTATCGGTTAAACCTCTAATAAATGTCTAATTTATACAATGAGGACAAGTCTAAAATAAAAAGTCCGCCACCTATTAAGTATAGGTAACAGACCTTTAATATAAACATTTAATTGACATAAATTTTACGATTTTTTATAAATTCAGCCTTTTATTAAATTACATTCAATTATAAGTTTGCAAAGAAGTCCTTCAGCCAATCGATGAATTTTGCAAACCAGCCCTTGGATTTTTCAAGGGTTTGCTGTCCATCTTCAGAACTCAGATAATCTATTGCCTTTTGCGAATATTCTTTAGCTATTTCAGAATACTTACTTGCTTCTTCTGCTATCTTATCCCAATCCACATCTACATTTTTTAGTTTATTGAAAAACACCGTCAGTTCATCCAATTGGTTGTCCGTTATGTTTATGTTGTATTCATTGGATATGTTTTGTATCATTCCCCTTATTTCTTCCTTATTTTCGGGCATATTTTTCGCAAATTGAACCTTTAAGGCATTCATTAAATCATTCGTCTTTTCCTTTCCTATATCGGTTTCAAGCCCTGCGGACACTATCATCTCTTCGTTGGCGATTTCTTTGACTTCATCGGGGATCTTTTTGCCTGTAGAGGTTTCGTAGGCTTTCATTATTCCGGTTAAGGCTGCAGTTCCCGTGACGCTTAAGGGTGCGGAAACCTTGACATGAGCATCTGTTACACCGGCTGTTACCAGCGCATTTCTGTAGTTTTCTTCTGTTATATAATTTATGTTTTCAGAAATATCAACCTTTATTCCGCTTCCCTTTTCAGTATAGGTAATCATAGATGACGAGAGAGCTCTATGTCCTATTTTCCCTGCAGGTATGATTTCTCCCAAGTATTTGTGTTCTTCTTCATTTGTAACTTCTATAGTTAAAACATCTTCTCCTGCCCCGAACTCTTTGAGCATTCTTTGTTTTTCATCACCGCTTAAATCAGCTCCCAAACTCACTATGCTATCTCCCATAACAACATCGGCAAGTATTGTGCCTGGCGCTAAAGTCAAAATCGCAAGCATTAAAGCTGCAATCTTTTTTATTTTCATCTTCATTTTATCACTTCCTTTTCTTTCGAAGCATTATATCAGAGGATTTTGTAAATAAGGTGAAATTAATAAATTCTTAAAACTTTATTAGATACTTTAAAAAAATAACCTGCTAAGCAGGTTATTTAAGTCTGTTGACAAAGCAGCAAACCTTCTTGCTGTACTAAACATTCGGAAGCATTCGAAAAATGTGCAAGTTGGTTTGCCTACTCTATGGAATAACCTTCTTGGGAGGTCATTCGTTCTCTATTAAATTATTGTCAAGAGGAGTATCAAATTCAGATTCACTCTTAAACTTATTGATCAATTTTTTGACTTTAGTTGTGGAGTTTATCGTTCCCATTCCGGCTATGCAACCTCCGGGACATGCCATTCCTTCCAACAGATATCCGTTGTACTTGCCCGCCTTTGCAAGTTTCATAAGCTTTGAACATTCCGTAAGAGTGTCGGCCCTTTCTATTTTTATATCTCTGTCGGGCGAGAGTTCTTTGGCGATTTCCTTTACGGCCTCCGCAACTCCTCCTGCAATCGCATATCCTCTTCCCAATCTCGATGAGTCTTCAATCTTTTTATCTATAATCATATGGGCGGGATCTATGTTTTTGGCTTCAAACATCCCCATCAGTTCTTCAAAAGTTATTACGAATTCCACAAAATCCTTTACCTTTGTGTCTATTGCTTCGGATTTTTTGGAAGTACAGGGCCCTATAAAGCACACTATGGCATCTTTATCTATATTGTGTATATGCTGTGCCGTATAAATCATAGGTGATGAAGATTCCGAGATATACTCATATATATCCGGGAACTGTTTTTTTACGAGAAGTGACCATGAATAGCAACAGGAAGTCGCCATAAAGGGTATTTCACCCGGCACTCTTTCAAGATATTCCTGTGCTTCGTGAAGCGTTGTAAGGTCTGCTCCCAACCCCACTTCTATGACATCTTTAAAGCCGAGTTTTCTTATGGCTTCAAAAATTTGTTCGGGACTTGCATTGGCTCCGAATTGACCTACAAAGGACGGTGCGACTATGGCGTAAATATCCTTCTTGGGATCTTTTATCGCCTTTATGAGCTGGTAGATTTGTGTTTTATCCGCGATAGCTCCAAAGGGGCATTGAGTGACACATCTTCCGCATTGAACGCATTTATCCTGGTCGATTTCCGCTCTTCCGTATTTATCACTTCCAATTGCATCTACTCCGCAGATGGATGCACAAGGCCTGTCAAATTGTATAATCGCATTAAAGGGGCAGGTTTTTTCACATCTTCCGCACTTTATGCATTTGTCGTGATCTATGACAGCTCTGTTTTTACCAATGGTCACAGCTCCCACAGGGCATACGTTCTTGCAAGGCTTTGCCATACATTTTCTGCAATTGTCCGTTACATAGAATCGTTTTGTCGGACAGGCTTCACAGGCAAATTTAATTATATTGATAAGCGGTTGAGTATAGACATTGTGGTCAAAATCTATCTCTTCAAAGCCGTCGGTTATTTTTTTAAATTCGCTGATTTTTCGGACATCCATTCCAAGGGCAAGTCTCAGCCTTTCTTCAGTTACGGCTCTTGCTCTGAAAATATCGTCTCTGTACTTCGGAACCTCGCCGGGAACTAATCTATATGCGGCATCTTCAAAGTCTGAAACGTCTAAATCTTCGTAGGCGCTTCGCGCCACCTCTTTAAATATTCTACGTCTGATATCTATGATATCATCATAACTTTCCTTCATGATTCATACCTTTCATTAGCATTTCGTTATTATATTAACATATGTACAATTAACATTATACAATAATAGAAATAATATTAAAGATTAAAATGTTTTTAATTTAACAATTTTTTGCTGTTTTATTTTTTCATCCAAAATCAAGTCCAACAGGCTTTCATACACAGGCTCACATCCCACGATTTCTGCAACGGATCCGGAAACATAGCTGACTATCAACACGGGTAAAAACTTGTCGTCACGACTAATAATATTGAACTTCGCTAATAATCCATGTTGAAAAAACTCTATATCCTATATAGTATTAAATTATTAAAAGTTATAATGAATAAATTAAGTGTATCATCAAAAATTTTTAACTTGTTATGTATAAAATAATATTTGTTCGACGGATTTTAAAAAACTGCCCCAAATATATAAATCCCTTCGTATTATGTAGTAGCAGGAGGAAGTTATGAAAATCAGCAAGGATGAAAGGGAAAACTTAATAAAAGAAAATATCGCCTTTATCATCAATGCTGTCTCGGAAACCACCGGTCGCTATGTAGATGCGAAAAAGGATGATGAAATGAGTGTGGGTCTTTATGCCTTTGACGAAGCCATAGACAGATATGAAAATGACAAGGGGCATTTTCACGCTTTTGCGAAAATGGTCATCAAATCTCGAATAATAGATTATTTGCGAAAAGAAAACAGAAGACAGCACACTTCCATGGACTTAATGGCAGAAGAAGGCTTCGATATAGAGGACTATAAAGCACAGGTTGATTTTGAACTAAAAGAAGACATCGAGTCATGGAAAAAAGATTTGGAATTTTTAGGAATAAGCCTTGAAGATTTGGAACGAGAAAGCCCAAAACACAAAGACACAAGAAAAAAAGCCCTTGAGGTTTCCGAAAAATCAAGTGCAATTCCCTACATCACCAATCATATGTATGAAAAAAAGAGATTGCCCATAAAAATGATGTCTCAAAACTTCAATGTAAGCGAAAAAATAATCAGAACATCAAAAATTTTTATAATGGCTTGTATCGACATTTTCTTCAAAAAATACGATAGCCTGATCAGATTTATAAGGGGGTAGGATATGTATAAAAAAACGGTAATTGCAGAAATAAAAGATAAATACGCCTATGCCCTGAGTGGCGATATGGAATTAATCAAAATCAAGAAAAAACAAAACATGGAAATAGGGCAGGAAATTTATATAACAGAAGAAGACATCTATGAGGAAAAAATTCTATCCATCGAAAAAGCTGCTGATAGTGAAAAATCGCCTATCTTTAAAAACATCTATAAAAAACTGGCTATAGCCTGCGCCTTTTTACTTGTCTTCACAGGCATTTTCAACTCCTTTTCTTCGGTGGGATATGCTGACTCCTATATATCCTTGGAATTAAAGGAACCAAGACAGATCTTAATAGACAAAAAAGGACAGATCAAAGAAATTACCGATATAAATTTCAATCCGGTACAAAGTGATCTGAAGGGGAAAAAAATAACGGATAATTTAAACTCTATAATCAAAGACAACATGCCCGACGAAGAAAAAAACTTCGTGATGATTTGCAACAAAGTTCCGGAAGAACTCCAAACAAAGCTTAAAGATGAATTGGAGAATCTCGGTTATGAAGGCGATTTGCTCATAGTTCAGGGTCAAGACGGTGCTTGGAAAAATGCTAAACAAAAAAGAAAATCACTTTCTCAATACGTCCTTGAAAAAAACGGAGTTGAAACTTGGAACAAGGAACAAAATCAAAAGATGAATTCCGAAGAAAAGAAAAAAATGCTCAATAGATGCGGCACCTACATGGAAATAAAGGGAAAAAACAAAAATGAAGAACAAAATTTCCAAGAAGGAAAAACTATAAAGCAAGACACAGGCACAACAAAATCTCAACAAAGCAACAAATTCTCCGAAATCGGCGAAAAAAGACAATTTAAAAAGGGCAAATCGGAAAATAATTAAATAAACTTTTAAAAACTTCCCTAAAAAAATAACTCAAACGTATTTTATAGTGAAGGAACAAAATAAAGGATAAACAGGAGGAAAATAAAATGAAAATCAACAGCAAAACAACTTTTGCATTGGCAGGATTGTTAATATTCTCTTTAGCATCTCCCGCATTGGCAAAGGGATATCAATCAAGAGCAAACTCGCAAAACAACGCAATCTGCACAGAAGAACAAAGAGCTGCAAACCAAGCACAAAGAGATGAAAGAAGAGCAAAGAACAGGGCTAATTGTGAAAACGACGGAGTTTGCACATTGACAGAAGAAGAAAGAGCACAAAAACAAGCACAAAACAGAGCAGATCGCCCGGGTCAAGGCTCAAGGGGAAGAGGCCAATTCAAAGCAAACTGATTTTTTTGAAAAGTTATAAAATTAAAGATGCATAAAAAAGGTATCAGTCCATGGACCGATACCTTTTTTTTATAATATTTATAAATTCTTTTTATACAAAATAATATCCACTGAGCTTACTTACTCAATGGATATATCTATTTTTATTTTTTAATTAATAGTCGATTTCAAGTCCCAGCCCGGGCTTTTCGGATAATGTGATTATTCCGCCATCTTGTGTAAATCCTCCCTTTACAAAGGGGATTTCCTCAACCATTCTATAGGAGTCAAGGTCTGCATATTCGATGTTTTTCTTTGCTGCTGTAAGTGCCGCTCCTGCCGCTATTCCTATCCTTGTTTCACTCATGCAGCCAACCATGCATTTTATTCCTGCCGCTTCACAAATTGCATTTATTTGAAGAGCTTTGAAAAGTCCTCCCGCCTTCATCAGCTTTATGTTGACTATGTCCGTAGCTTCTTCTTTTACTGCTCTTAAAGCATCTACAGGGCTATGAACCGATTCATCCATCATGACTTCTTGAGTTATGTGGTCTTTTACGAATTTCATGCCTGCAAAATCCCAGTAAGGAAGAGGTTGTTCTATTTCATCGACGTTGTACTTCTCCATTTTTTTCATTACATTTATCGCCTGTTTTTTGCTATAGCCTTGATTTGCATCAAGCCTTAAACTTATGTCATCGCCCACGGCTTCACGAATTTTAGCTATGGCTTCTAAATCTTCTTCAGGATTTATTCCGATTTTTATCTTCAGAATTTTAAATCCTTCATCTACATATTTTTTAGCAAGTTTTGCCATTTCTTCAGGTTTATCTATTCCTACCGTCATGTCCGAGTTTACTTGGTTTGAATTTCCGCCTAAAAGTCTGTACACCGGAAGTCCTGCTTTTTTGCCTATTATGTCATATATGGCAAAGTCTACCGCCGCTTTTGCAGGAGTGTTATTGACTATGAATCTGTCCATAATTCTGTGAATTCGCTCAATGTTGAGGGGGTCTTGACCCACTAAAAGTGGTTTTATGTTTGTTAAAAACACATCCACTCCACCAATCATATCGCCTGTTACAGGTTCAAAGGGGCTTGCTTCTCCATATCCGCAAATGCCTTCATCGGTTTCAATTTTTAATAAAATTGAAGAATTTTTTGAACTTTCTCTTAGAGCGATTTTAAATTTCACTTTGGCTTTTGGATTTAATTCACACCATTTTAAATCAACTATTTTCATTTTGCACCTCTTGTCAATTTATTTTTTCTATACTTAATACTTCAAGTTTGATTTCGTATTCGTCTTGATTTAGATATCTATCTTCATATTCGATTTCTCCGTTTTGATTGTCATAGGGATCATTTCTGAAATATTTTCTTTCAGGGTAAAGGTCGTGTTGAAAATCGGATGTAAGGGGTACTCTGTAAGGTTCCAGATTTCCGAAATAGAAGTTCCATCTCTGTGTTGCACCTTCTCTGTAAGCCGCTCCTCCGAAGGAACAATCCGCAAACATCCAACCGTAGGGAGCTACATAAAATTGTGCCCAATCGTGATTTCCTATGGACAATTTATTTGCATACAATCCTCCTTGCCATCTTGCAGGTATCTTAGCTATACGACACATTGTGATGAACATAAGTGCCTGTATACCGCAATCACCCTTTAAAGATGTTGCACCGTAATTCGGAATGTTTATGATGCTGGCATAGGGTCTTACAAAGGAATACATCACTTTACTTGTGATGAAATCATAAATTTTTCTTGCTATCACAAGAGGATTTTTTTCATCTCCTATCACTTCAGCTGTGAGTTCTTTCATGTAGAGATTAAAAACTATGTGAGGATAGAGTTCTTCCGTATAGAAAGTCGGTTGAGCCTGCATTACTTTTTCAGGATTCGGATCTACATATTCCATGTGATTTTCAAATTCATATTCTATGAAAAATTCGTCTCCTTTTCTGCATTCTTCTTCAAAATAAACCGTCCTTGCAGGATAATCGCTTTTTGCAATGTTCTTAGGTTTATGAGAAGTATTCAACAGTTTTACCTTTTCAGCCTGCGCATATTCTATAGCCAAGGGAATGTGGACTTTGACTTTTTTGCCTTCTTCTATTGAATTTTCTTTAATTTTTATTGAAGATCTTATTTTAAATTTATAAGCCAGTTTGCCCTTTGCTTTCATTTCTCCAATTACATCATCAAGCATTGAGAAGTTACCTTCTTTATCTTCCAAATCTTTTTTGTTCTTAACTCTTTTTGCAAGATGAGGTCTGGTTTTTACAAGGTTTGCAACGATATCGTCTTTGAAGTGGACCTCACCCTTTATGTAGTACCAGTCCACAGCATCCATTTCCCAAAGGTCTGTCAATTCTTCTTCTTGGAAATCTTCAAAGGTATTTTTTAATACTTCAAGAGCTTCTTCATAATTAAAGGGATAGGCTTCGGGAATGTATTTTATAAGATTCTTTTCCAACTTCAATCTCTCTTCAAGAGCTTTTGGTATCCCCTTGGCAATCCTTTTATCAATCACCCGCTGCATTCTTTCAAAATCTCCATAGGTTTTAAGCTTCGCTATATCTTCAGGCAAATCAACCTGAAGATATTTCAACTTTTCGTTCATGTTTCCTCCTCTTAATCAAACTTCTTCTGTATAATGACATGCGACAAAATGAGAGTCGCTTATTTCTTTTAATTCGGGTTTTATTTCCTGACAATTCTTTTTAGCAATAGGACACCTGCTCACAAAGGGACAGCCCTTGGGCAGATTAATAGGGCTTGGAATATCTCCTTTGAGTTGTGCTTTTAGCGGTTCTTGATCAAACTCCACCTTCGGAATTGATTTTAAAAGCGCCTTGGTGTATGGATGTGCGGAATGAAAGTATAAATCATCTTTCTTGGCCAGTTCCACCACGTGTCCTAAGTACATTACCGCTATTCTGTCGGATATGTGATAAATTATGTTCAAATTATGAGATATAAAGGCATAGGTCAAATTTGAACGCTCCTGTAAATCCATCAATAGGTTTATTATTTGAGATTGAATGGATACATCAAGGGCTGATGTAGGTTCATCACATACCATGAATTTAGGAGTAAGGGCAAGGGATCTTGCAATACCGATTCTCTGCCTTTGTCCTCCGGAAAATTCGTGAGGATATCTTCTTACATAGATAGGGTCAAGCCCGCAAATTTGCATCAAGTCCTTAACTCTATCCATTCTCTCCGATCTTGTATACATATTTTGATGTTCAAAGGGTTCAGCTATTATATCTCCCACTGTCATCCTCGGATCGAGAGATGAATAAGGATCTTGAAAAATTATCTGCATATCTTTTCTTAAAGGTCGCATTTGTTTTTCATTCAAATCGGTAATGTCCTTATCTTCGAAAATTACCTTACCTTCTGTGGGATTGCTGAGTTTTAGCATTATTCTGCCGAGGGTGGTCTTGCCGCATCCCGATTCTCCTACTATGCCCAATGTCTCTCCTTCATGTATTGTCAAAGATACATCATTTACAGCCTTTACATAGGTTTTTTCTTCTCCGAATTTTCTACCCTTGATGGAAAACCATTTTTTTATGTTTTCAAGTTTTAGAAGTGATTTATTTTGCATCTTTCATCTCACTTCCTTCCTGCTCATATAAAAAGCATCTAACCTGTCTATTTCCCATATTTATGAGTTCAGGTCTCTTAGTTTTACAAATCTCCATACACTTTTCACACCTGGGGTGAAATAAACACCCTTCAGGTCTATTGCTTAGGGATGGAACCATTCCCTTTATTACATGAAGTCTCTCCTGTTTTTTTGAAACCGTCGGTATAGAATCCATAAGCGCTGCTGTATACGGGTGAAGCGGATTGCTGAAAATTTCTCTTACCGTTCCGTATTCCATGGCCTTGCCGGCATACATTACAAGCACGTTATCACTGACTTGCGCCACAACTCCCAAGTCATGAGTTATCATTATTACCGATGTGTTGAAATCTCTCTTTAAATTATTTATAAGTTCAAGTATTTGCGCTTGAATAGTCACATCAAGTGCAGTTGTCGGTTCATCACATATTAAAAGCATGGGATTACAGCAAAGTGCTATGGCTATCATGGCACGTTGACGCATTCCGCCCGATAATTGATGAGGATAGTCGTCTATTCTCTTTTCAGGATTGGGAATTCCCACCTTTTTCAGCATGTCCACAGCCTTTTCCCTGGCTTCTTTTTTATTCATATTTTGATGTATTTCAAGACTTTCCATTATCTGATATCCGATTGTAAGCACGGGATTAAGTGCAGTCATGGGTTCCTGAAATATCATGGCCACCTTGTTGCCCCTGATGTCTTGCATTTCTTCCTTAGATTTGGAAATTATGTCATCTCCATCTAAAATAATCTCTCCATTTACAATTTTTCCCGGGGGGCTCTGTACAAGTCTCATGATTGAAAGTGCCGTTACACTCTTTCCGCTTCCCGATTCTCCTACTATGCCCAAGGTTTCTCCCCTGTTTATGGCAAAGCTCACATCATCAAGGGCATAGACTATTCCTTCGTCTGTATAGAAATAGGTACATAAATTATTTACCTCTAAAAGTTTTTCTTTCACACCCTGCCTCCTTACAAATTCTTAAGTTTAGGATCAAGTGCATCTCTTAGGGAGTCTCCCAAAAGATTGAAGGCAAGAACTGTAAGCACCAAAGCAATCCCCGGATAAATTGCATAACCCGGATTTGCTCTTAAATATGTTCTTGAAACGCTTATCATTTGACCCCAACTGGATTCAGGAGGTTGAACTCCCAGTCCTAAGAAGCTCAAGCTTGCTTCATACATTATATCTGCAGGAATTTCCATTGTTACAATTACTATGATAGTGGAAAGACAATTAGGTATCATGTGTTTCATTATTATTGAAAAATCACTTCCCCCACTTGCCTTTGCAGCTTCTACGTATTCATTCTCTTTAAGTTGTATTACCTGCGATCTTATGACCCTGGCAACACTTGTCCAACCTACAAACCCTATTGCCATAAATACGTTAAGCACCCCTGTCCCAAGAACGAACATTATGACTATTGCGAATAATATCTGCGGAAAAGACGCAAATATCTCTATTATTCTCGATATTACAGAATCCACTTTTCCACCGTAATATCCTGCTATTGAACCCATTATTACTCCTATGGTCACAGCTATAGCCTCGGCTACAACCCCTACTGAAAGAGATACTCTTGTGCCATAAATAATTCTCGAAAGAATATCACGTCCGAACTCATCAGTTCCCAACAGATGCTTCTCGGAAGGTCCCTGGTTGATCATTCCCATATCTTGATAGGATTGATCATAAGGGGCTATCATAGGGGCAAATACTGCCAACAATATCAACAATATTATAAATATCGTGCATACTACGGCAACCTTATCTTTTTTTAATCTATTAAAGGCATCACTGTAAAAACTTGTGAATTTTACAGGTTTTTGAATTGTATTATTCCCTTGTTCCATATCAGCTGTCTCCCTTTGTAATTCTTATTCTCGGGTCTATAAAGCTGTAAGCCAAATCTATTAACAAATTGGCTATTACAAAAATCACCGCAATGTATACCGTACAGCCTTGTATTACGGGTATATCTCTCTTCATAATTCCCTCTACCAGTAGTTTTCCTATTCCATTAATGGCAAAAACGGTCTCAACAAGCACCGATCCTCCGAGGATATTTTTAATAAGTGTACCCATATAAGTAAGTATGGGAATTGCCGCATTTTTAAGTCCGTGGACAAGTACTATCTTTTTTTCTTTTACACCCTTAGCTCTTGCCGTTCTTATATAATCCTTATTAAGCGCATCAAGCATATTTGTCCTTGTAAGTCTTGCAAGAGACGCTCCATAAATCATTCCCAATGAAATTGTAGGTAATATATAGTGTAATCCTGATTTTAATCCTGAAATCGGAAGCATTTTCAGTTTAAGCCCAAATATAAGTTGAAGCACCATAGCCAAAAAGAAAGAAGGCATAGCCATTCCCAAGGTTGAAATAAACATTATTATTTTATCTAAAATTTTCCCTCGAAATACAGCTGCAAGCAATCCCATAACAAGCCCGAATACAATTGAAAATATAAGCACAAAAAGAGAAAGAGTTCCCGTTACTTTAAATCCTCTTGCCAGAAGAGTGCTAACAGGAAGCTTTTGAAAATAGGAGTTGCCAAAATCTCCCACTGCCGCACTTTTTACAAATCTTATATACTGCTCCGGATAAGAATCGTTAAGACCCATTTGTTCTCTTATACGCTCTATAGTCGCCGCATCCGCTTTTTTCTCCATCATTACAGCCACCGGATCGCCCGGTGCCACATTTACCATTATAAAGGTAAGAAGTGTAACACCTACAAGCACCACAACAGTCTGCAATAATCTGTTGATTAAATATCTGCTCAAATTTGCACCTCTGCTTAAATAAATCTCTCAAATATAAATCAATCCCCTAAACGGGGATATGATTTATATTATTAATCTTGTTTTATTTTACTATATCTGCATTTTTAAATCTTATCATTGAGTCGAAATATTCTACTCCTTGAAGTTCAGGTGCTTTCAGGTAATAGAATATAGGATTATAAAGCGGCACTGTAGCTACTTTATCTTCAACTAATATTTTTTCAAGTTTTTGATATACCGGTAATCTTTCCTCTTCAGGTAAAGATCTTCCTTGAATCATAAGTTCATCCGATTCAGGGTCATTCCAATTAGATGAGAATAATTGAGAGCCTTCTGAATAGAAGAATGTGTAGGTAAAGTTGTCAGGATCCGGCATATCTTTGTACCATGTAAGTATCGGGCATTGAACTTCTCCAGATTTACGAATATCAACATAAGTCGCTTGATCGACTAAGTTTATCTTCAAATTGATGTTTGAAGCTTTTAATTGTTCTTGCAATACTACTGCAATATCGGCAGCTTCATCTTTTTCAACTACATAAGTTTCAAGATCTATTCCATCCGGGAAACCCGCTTGTGTTAAAAGTTCCTTAGCTTTTTCCGGATCGTATTTATTTGCTTCTCTATCTTCAGGATATGCCATTATTCCGGGAGGTATAATACTCTTTGCAGGAACTGCGTTTCCTTGAAGATAATTATCTATTATAGCGTCTTTATCAATTGCATAGGATATGGCTTGACGAACTGTTTGATTGTCAAGTGGCGGCATATTCACATTAAGATTAAGTGAAATTATACCCATCAATTCATTTCTTACCAATTGATCTTTAAATTCATCTGTCTTATAGGGTTCTACCATTTTAGTTTCAACTTGAACCATGTTGAGGTTTCCGGCTTCATATTCCATGGCGCTTGTGTTTGCGTCCATGTTATAGATATAAAGCTCATCGACCTTTGCCGGTTCTCCATGATAATCATCGTATCTGAGTGCATGCATATAGTCTTTTCCTACAAATTCTTCAAGTTTGAAGGGACCTGTTCCTATGAAGGTTTCAATACCCCACTTATCACCTGCAGCTTCGCAGGCATCCTTAGGATAAATCATGTTTTGTTCACAGGATAACACACTTAGGAAAGGTGCATAGGGCATTTCAAGCTCAATAGTGAAATTATAGTCGTCAATTACTGTAAATCCCGACAAAGTATCAGCTTTGCCTTCAAGCATGTCCTTAGCTCCCTTTATCATATCCACAAGCCAAGTATTCAAGTTTTGTGTTTCAGGATTGAAAATTCTGTTGAAAGTAAATTCTACATCCTTACTTGTAAGTTCTGTTCCGTCGTGAAATTTAATTCCCTTAGCCAATTTAAAATTGTAAATCTTTCCGTCTTCAGTAGTGGGCATCTCTTCCAACAGAAGAGGTTTTAATTCGTTATTTTCGTCATATTGCAAAAGAGGTTCACAAATATTTCGTGCAGGCAATATTACATCTGTCGTCGTATATTTATGTACATCAAGAGAATCCATATCCGGATATTGTGATGCATATTTTATGATTTTCGCTTCACCGCTATCTGCAGATTCTTGCGAATTTGTTCCTGTGCCACTTGTGTTTCCTCCTGTGTTTTCTGCTTTATTTCCTCCGCATGCCGTAAGTAAAAACATCAGTGCAAATAATAAAGTTAATTTCTTATATAAATTTTTCATTTTTTTCCTCCTTTAAAATAATTTTGGTGTAATTAGCTAAAGTGTTTTTCTAATTATAATCTTACCTCAAAATTTTGTCAAGATTCTATATGGAGAATTTAATTTTATATTATAGGATTTTCATTGATTTTTTTCAATTATTTTACCTATGCTTTTGCCGTTATTTCAATTCCAATTCCATTTTTATATGCTCTATGCCGTCTTCAAAGAAGGGAGATGAAATTTGTTTAAACCCAACTTTTTCATATAGAGTTCGTGCGTAGGTTTGTGCTTCAAGCTCTATGGATTCACCCTTTAAATCGTCCTTTGTAAATTCAATCGACCTTTGTAACAGTCTGCTTGCAAACCCCTTTCTTCTCTGCATGGAAATCACTCTTCCGATATGATATCTGTTTTTTATTTCAGCATCTTCAAACAATCTCAAATAAGCTTTGATTTCTCCATCATCTTTAAAGTAGATGTGGTATGCCTCTTCATCTATTTCGTCAATTTCTCGATAGGGGCATTGTTGTTCCACAACAAACACATCAACTCTCATTTTATAAAGCTCGTGCAGTTCAAATGCATTGAAATCTTTCATTTTTTTTATAAAAAGCTCCATATGATCTCCTTTATTCCTTTATTTTTATAAATAATATCATAAAGTCAAGCATATGGAGCTTAAATTTCCTTAATTTGTAAAATTACTTAAAGTTTCCGAAGGAAAAATATTTTAAATTTCATTTCCTCCCCTTAATATTGCGGCAATTTTAATAATTACCACATAGAGCACTCCTGCAATAGGCCAAACTATCCAGGTAAATCCCCAATTAGAAGTATAAAAACTCCATGCAAGATAAATTAAAGTTGCAATTATCCAATATAGTTCTGAAAGTGCTTCATTTTTTCTATTCTCAAATTTCTTTTCTTCTGTGTAATCTCCCTCTTCCAAAATTTTGTCATAACCGGAATTTATACCGATTGCGCTTACAAGCATAAAAGTTCCCATAGCAACCATAATCAGAAGCAAAACAACACATAAAATTTGAACTGTACTTGATAATCCCAAAGCTCCCGATATTATCAAGGGTAACGCACACAGTATATACAGAGCTACACTCGTGATTGTGGCTTTTTCATGATAGGGTCTGAATTTTTCTTTTTTTGCTTCGGCAATGCCCGCTATTCCGTATTCCAGTTCAAAATCTTCATCTTCAAAGTATTCGTACTGTTTCATTTTCATCGAAAATCTTATAAATATTGTCACAGCTGTTGTAATCATCAAAAATAATGCCACTAACCCGATGGTTTGAGCGATATTTACTCCTATATCTATTATTTTCTCCTCTGATAGATGATTGAGCAATATTAAAAGTGCCGGACTGAGTATACATAGAACAATTCCCATTGCAATAGCCTTTGCATGTTTTTCGTTAAATTCCATGAATGCATTTGCTTCTTCAAGAGTTACTCTTCTTAAGTTTTCATCCCTTGATGTCAAAGTGTATTCTTCATCCTTTGCCACTATGCCCACTTCATCCTTAAGCAAGTAATCGGTGCTTACTCCGAAAACTTCAGACATCAATATTATTCTTTCAATATCGGGAATTGACGTTCCGCTTTCCCATTTTGAAATAGATTGTCTGGATACATTTAATTTGTATGCCAAATCTTCCTGTGACCAACCATTTTCTTTTCTGTGTTTTAATATTTTTTCTGCTAATATCATAATTAACTCCTTTCATAACTCTATGACATTTCTTTCTTCTCGGGTCAATATTAGCAAAATCATAAGTTGCATTCTATAAAGCCGGCTTTAAAGTTTGTCAACCTTAGGTTGCAAATGTGATAATTTCAAGGACTTGTCTTTACATTGAGTTTTTTATAATGTTTTAGTTTTTCGGTAAATTTTTATACCGATACAATTATACTATAAATGCACCTTGAATTTTTAAAAGTGCTAAGTTTTACATATCTTTATAAATTTTTTTTAGAAAATTCACTTGTATATCACTACAAATAAAAAACTTCTTCCATTATGCTCGACACCGGGTGAGCGCCCGAAAACCTTTGTTTCGCAATAAAAAACTCCCCTTAAAATAGGATTGTATCCAAAGGGGTGTTTCAAAATCAAATCATCTTTATGTAATTTTACGCGAGCTTTTTAAAATCATAAATTTTTTTAAGTTCTTTTGCTATATTCTTCAAATCTCTTGTCAATGCCAATTCATATCCTTTTTCAGTGAGATTTGGAAGTTTACCTTCAATTATAAGCTCGATTTTATTTTTAAATTCTTCTAAGGCTTTCGCTTTATAGCTGTTCACTCCATTTTTCAGCCAATTTTCAAAAACGGGAATATCTCTTACCAAAATCGGTGTTTTTGAGGCTAAAGCTTCCAAAAGTACGATACCTTCCGTTTCTTCATGTGTTAAAAACAAAAATAAATCCGAGCCTGCATAGGCATCTCTCAACTCTTCTTTGTTCACATATCCGGGAAAATGAAGATTGGGAAGTTCTGTTTCAAGAGCAGCCTTTACCTCCTTTGTAACGATGGCGGGACTTGTGTATCCGAACCAATAAAATTCATATTGAGGAAGTTCCTTTGCCAGCTCAACAAATTCGATAATTCCCTTTCTTTCAATATAATGTCCTGCCGACATTACCACCTTCGCATCGGGAGATATTCCGTATTTTTCTCTAAATCTTCTTTTATTTTCTTTATCATGTTCATAAAATTCAACGTCTATTCCGTTGGATAGACTGATTATAGGTTTTTTGATGTTTTTATAGCTTTTCAAAAGCTTTTTTGAATATTCGGTGGGTGTGATTATCACATCTCCCGAATTGTAGCAAAGGCTTATCCACGCTTTAAATATGGGGGCGAGCAAATTGGAGCCCACAAAGGATTCTTTAAAGTCTTCTTCTGTTGAATGTGCATAGTAAACTACGGGAATTTTTCTTTTTTTCGATTTAAGACTGGTATAAAGAGATTCGGGAAAGACCGTATTTATTTGCACAATATCAAAATCGTCATTGGAGTCTGTGGTGTATTTTATTCCCAAGCTGTCCAAGGCTTTTTTTTGATGTTCAATCGCCTTTCCCACCCCGCTTTTATCTATCAATTTTTGATTTTTCGTATATAGTAAAACTTTCATACTCCCACCTATTTTATAAAGGATGTCATATAATTTGTAAGGAAGCTTAGTCCAAAGGTATAACAGGCAAGAGACAGCGGTTTGCCCAGCAGTATTATGGGAACGAAGGTTTCCAGTTTCATCTTGGTGGTTCCCGCCAGATAGCATAAAAAATCATCAGGAGCTAATGGGAAAAATATTGCCAGAGTAAAAAAACCGACAAATTCCTTGGTTAACCCTATTTTTCTGTACTTAGCCACGGTTTTTTCCTTAAACAAAAGTTTCAGAACACCCACTCCATATTTTTTGGCTATTAAAAAGGCTATGATGGAACCTATGGAGATTCCTATATAATTGTATATAAATCCCTTTAAAGGACCGAAGAGCAAGACACTTACAACCAATCCCATGGCAAGGGGCACAACGGGAATTACCACTTGCAACGCTTGAAGAGCGATCATCACCAAGGGAGCTAAAATTCCAAATTTAAGCAAAAAACTTGCAAGTTCATCTTCAGAAGTGAATAAATTGATTTTAAATCCATAGTACAAAAACCCTAAACAAAGTATAGTGGATATTACAGCTACAACATTCAACCAATACTTCGTATCAAATTTACCTTGAGTTTTATCCACAACGCTTCTCCTTTCTTATTATTCTGTATTTTATTATAATCCATATATGTTTAGATTCTATAAAAATATAATTAAGAATTTGTTAAGATTGTGTATAAATTCAGCTAATTATCCTTATTTTTGAAAAAACTCCTTTATTCCTTCCAACAATCTTTTATTTTCATCTTTTTCCAATATGCAAAATCTGAAATAACTTTCATTTAAATTCTTAAAGTTTGAACAATCTCTTATCACCATTCCGCCTTTAAGCAGATGCTCTCTGAGTTCGGCTGCACTTTTCCCCTTTAGTATTTTTGAGAGTATAAAATTTCCATAGGACTTAAATACCTTGATATCATCCACCTTTTTAAGTTCCCGCTCCATAAATTGACGTTGTGAAGATATATATTCATATACCCCTTCTTGGTACTGTTTATCTAAAAAAGATTCTCGCCCCATGATATCGGCAAAAATGTTTATATTCCACAGAATTTCTTCTTTGTTTACAGCATCTTTTACAAATTTTGAACTGCTTACTCCGTATCCAAGTCTTATTCCCGGCATGGCAAAGAATTTGCTGACACCTCGCATTACAAGCAGGTTTTCATATTTATCCGTAAGAGGTATGGAAGAAAATACACCTGTATCGGTAAATTCCACATAGGTTTCGTCCAACAAAATTTTAGTATCGGTGTTTTTTAATATTTCTTCTATTTCATCTCTTTTTAAAATTGTGCCCGTGGGATTGTTTGGATTTGTAAATACCAACATGTCGATGCCGTATTTTTGCAACCTGTAGATTAAATCCTCCAAATCTATTTTGAATTCTTTATCTTCCATTAAATTGTAATAAAAAATTTCAGAGTTTATTTTTCTGAGTTCCCTCTCATATTCTGAATAGCAAGGAGATAAGAGCATGGCTCTTTTGGGATTAATTATCTTTATATAATCCACTATGCCTTCCGTAGTTCCGCTGAAAAGAAGTATGTTTTCAGTTTTTGCTCCTGAATAGTCCCTTATGGACTCCTTTAACCCAACATAATCCGTATCGGGATAAGTGCTGACCAAATCTATATTTTCAATCAAATATCTCTTTGCTCTCTTGCTTGCACCCATTGGGTTTATATTTGAAGAGAAGTCGGAGATGTCCTTTAAATCAAAACCGTACTCTCTTGATATTTCAAAAATATTTGCTCCGTGTTTATTTTTCATTTTAATTTTCCTTTCCCGCCAATAAGTAATATAATAATTATAACATTGAGGTGATATAAATGAATGTGTTTTTAAACGACTATAACGATTTGTGTCATGAAAAAGTACTTGAAAGAATAGCAAAGGTACATCCCAAGGGAAATATAGGCTACGGTTTTGACACTTACTCCGAAAGGGCAAAAAATTTAATTAAGAAGGATTTAAAAAGAACAGATGTGCAAATAGAGTTTTTAAGCGGCGGCACTATTGCAAATATTGTGGCCATTACTGCAAACCTCTTCGCCTACGAAGGAATAATATCAGCATCCACAGGTCATATCAACTCCCATGAAGCAGGCTCCATAGAAGCAACCGGCAAAAAAATAGAATCCATTGCAACAGAAGACGGTAAGCTTAACAGCGAATTGATAAAAAGAAAATATTCGCAACTCAGCGAAGAGTTCACTGTCTTCCCAAAGCTTGTCTATATTTCTCAAACCACCGAACTGGGTTCTGTCTACACTTTAGAGGAAATCAAAGATATTTACAAAACATGCAAAGAAATCGGATGTTACTTGTACATAGACGGTGCGAGAATGGCGGTGGGTCTTGCCGCTTCAGATGTAAAAATTGAAAATCTGTGTGAAATCTGCGACATTTTTACCTTGGGAGCCACAAAAAATGGAGCCCTGTACGGAGAAGCTCTTATATTAGTAAATGAAAATTTAAAGAAAAACATCAGAAGATACATGAAGCAAAGAGGAGCCGTCCTTGCAAAGGGATTTATTTTAGGCGCTCAATTTGAAGCCCTATTTGAAGAGGGGCTTTATTATGAACTTGGCAAAATAAGCTATGAAAAAAGTCTTTATCTGGCAAGATCGCTGGAAAATATAGGTGTGGAATTCTATAAAAAGCCTGAAAGCAATCAAATCTTCATCCTTTATCCCACGGAAAAAATAAAAAAACTCGCAGAGGAAAACTCCTTTGAGGTATCTGAATATGATGAAGATAAAAAAATCCTAAGATTTGTCACCAATTACAGAACCACCGATGAAGAAATTGACGATTTGATCAAATCTTTTAAAAAAATAAATTGAATATTATAAAAAAGACCTGTGTAAAATTAATTACCGGGTCTTTAAAAATTCATATATTCTATTATAAACCTTTTTATTGTCTTTCTCGTTTAATATTTCATGGCGCATTTCTTCAAAAATTTCTATTTCTAAATTTTTATAGCCTAAATTTTTATAAAAATCATAGACTTTTTTGACTCCCTTTCCCATATCTCCCACTGCATCTTCAGCTCCCGATACAAAAAGAATCTCTGTTTCCTTTGGGGTTTTTGAAATAATGTCTTCATCTAATATAATTTCCAGCAATTCACCCAAAACCATGTATCCCTCCGCAGTGAAATTAAATCCGCAGTAGGGATCATCTTTATACTTCATGACATTTTCCATATTCCTGCTCAGCCATACCTCTCCCTTAGGTGCTCGCATTTGATATGCTCCCACAGTGAGCATGTACAGCAATTTGGAGTCATATTTTTCACCATGTCTTTTTATTATGTGTTTTGATAACTTGACAAGTAGCCGGGCAATTTTTTTATCCACATAGCCTGTGCCCATGAGTATTGCTTTATCTGTAGGGTATTTTGAAATAAAATACCTCAGAATAAAGGATCCCATGGAATGTCCCAGATAATACACGGGTAACTCGTACCTATCTCTTAAATAATCTGAAAGATAATTCATATCTTCTATTAAATACTCACAGACATCGCCACCACCGAAAAACCCCAAGGTCTTAGCTGTGTGTCCATGTCCCAAGTGATTGTTTCCGGCGACTAATATCCCCTTGCCCTTTAAAAATTTTGCAAAATCTTCATATCTGTTTGTATATTCACTCATGCCGTGGGCAATTTGGAGTATGGCTTTTGGATCTTCACATTCCCAAATAGTCGCTTCAATCTCATCTGTTTTATTTGATGATTTATAATTTATTTTTTGAATCATTTTAGCCTAAACCAAAATATATAAGCTAAAATTCCAAACATCACAATATTTATCCCCAAATTTGAAATTCTCTTTGTCGTATAGTCCTTTGTTTCTATTATATTCATCGCATTGGTGAAAATAAACACCAACAAAGATGCGGCGGACAACCCTATGGCTACATATTTTATTCCTTCCAATTGAAGATTATCCCTTGAAATAAAGGTTATCAAGCTCGTAAGTATTATCACTGTCAGAAATATTTTAGCCGATAGCGATTCTCTTATTTTCCATTTGTTTAATTTCATATTTCATCACTTAACTTTTCTATCAATTTTATATTGGTTAAATCGTATACAAGAGGTGTCACCGTCACATAGCCCTGTTCAAGATAATACCTGTCCGATTTATTTACTTCCTTTTCATTATTCCTTCCGTGAAGTTCCAAAGTGTATCCCGTATCCGTCTTCACCGTTTGGTACCTGTCGATTATGGAACCTCCCACTCTGCAAATTTTAATCCCTGCAAGCTCGCTATAATTTAAGTTGGGTACATTTACATTTAACACTTGTACTCTGTCAAGTTTATCGTGAAGTTTATCAAAAACTTCTATGGCGGATTTTGCAGCCGATGAGAATTTCGTCTTATCACGAGCGTACTTTGCGGAAACCGCTATTGAATTTATGCCGAATACATTAGCTTCTATGGCGGCAGATACCGTTCCTGAATACAATATATCCATTCCCGCATTATATCCTAAATTAACTCCCGAAAAACAATAGTCGAAATTATTTCCTTCGATTTGTATTGCAGCCCTTACACAGTCCGCAGGAGTCCCGGAGACGCTGTAACATTGGCAGTCAAGGCCTTTTATATTCACTTTATTCACATTCAGTTTTTCCATAAGTGTAATGGAATGGCTTTTCCCTGAATTTTCAAACTCCGGCGCAAAAAGTTTTACGTCGTAACCTTCTTCTAAAAGAGCCTTTGCCATCGCTTTAATTCCCGGTGCAAAAAATCCGTCATCATTAGTTAGAAGTATCTTCATTTTTCCTCCTATAGTTCATATATATTTGAAACGATCTCCCTTGGTGAAACTTCCATTATATAGTCAATTCCTTCCTTTATGTTGTTCCTTTGCAAAGAATCTCTGATGGTTCTGATGGCGAGTTTCGGATCGTTATTGTCCTTTGAAAGATGAGAGAGCATTACCAGCTCATTATTTCTGTCAAGAAGTTTAGTTAAAACTTCAGCCGCATTTTCATTCGAGAGGTGCCCTCTATTTGATAGTATTCTTTGCTTTATAACCCATGGATATGTTCCTTGAAGAAGCATATCGGTATCGTGATTGGCCTCTATATAGTATAATGATGATCCTGTCATTTTATCCATCATTTCACTATTTACCCAACCTGTATCAGTTACAATTGAAATTTTTTTGTTTCCTATTATGCTGTAACAGGTTCCCTTTATACAATCGTGAAAGGAATCCATAGGATCAATATACAAGTCCTTGAAATAAAAAGGTTTGTTATTTTCAAAAAGATAAAGATTTTTAGAATCTATTTCCTTGGTTATGCAGGTCATGGCCTTATAGGTTTCCAATGTGGTAAACACTTTAATGTCATACCTTCTCGACAAAACTCCGACTCCCTTTACATGGTCTATGTGTTCATGGGTTAAAAAAATTGCATCTATGTCCTTTATATCCAAACCGGCGGATTTTAAAAGATCTTCAATTTTTTTACCTGAATGCCCTGCATCTACAAGTACCTTTGTATCCTTATATTCAATATATTGAGAATTACCCGATGAGCCGCTGGATAATGAACAAAACTTCATTTAATAACCTCCATCAGATTATTTTACCATAATTACCCCTTTTCAGCAAAGCTCAACCCAATTGGTATAAATTAATTTATCATATTCAAAAATCATTTCTTTTTTAATATATTTATTATATTATAGATTATATTTCTGAGTTAAACTGATAAAGAAGTGTAAAATATTTCATGCATTATTGTAAAATTAATCATATTCATGTTAACTTTACAACATAACAGGAGGAAATTTATGAAAATTGTAATTTTAGACGGAGAAATTTTAAATCCCGGTGATTTAAGTTATGAACCTTTAAAAAAATTCGCAGAACTGACGGTTTATGAAGATGTGGCTGTTGAAAAAGAGGAGATACTAAAAAGAATTGCCGACAACGACATAATACTTTCAAATAAAACACCTATAACTAAGGAAATAATAGATTCATCGCCAAAAATCCGCTACATCGGGCTGTTGTCCACAGGATACAATGTAGTGGACATAGTTGCGGCAAGAGAAAAAAATATACCCGTCACCAACATACCCAAGTACGGAAGTGAAATTGTCGCACAATTTGCCATAGCACTTCTCCTTGAAATCTGTCACAGAATCGGATACCATTCCGATGTTGTTAGAGCAGGAGATTGGAGCAGAAGAAAGGATTGGAGTTTTTGGGATTTTCCTCTCATTGAACTAATGGGAAAGACCATGGGTATAATCGGATACGGAAGCATCGGAAAGATCACGGCAAAAATAGCAAAGGCTCTTTCCATGAATGTAATCTGCCACACCAGAACACCGAGGGAAGATACCGAAGAAGTGAAATTCGTGGATTTGGATACCCTCCTTGCCAACTCCGATGTAATATCCCTTCACTGTCCTTTGTTTCCTGAAACTGCAGAGATGATAAACAAAGACAATATTGCTAAAATGAAGGATGGCGTAATAATACTAAACACCTCTCGAGGAGGACTGGTAAGAGATCAGGACTTAGCCGATGCTTTAAACTCCGGAAAAGTCTATGCTGCAGGACTTGATGTTGTGACCACAGAACCAATAGCAGATGATAATCCGCTTCTAAAGGCCAAAAACGTATTTATCACACCTCACATGGCATGGGCGGCAACGGAAACCAGACAAAGGCTTTTAGACATAGCAATAGAAAATGTAAAAAACTTTATAAACGCCAACCCGACAAATGTAGTCAATTAAGCAGCAAAGATGCTCATATCATCTCACATTATGAACCAATGAAGTGTAGCGGACGGATGAAGGCATCCACCCCTACGGGAAATTGTGAAGTTTCCATAAAATTCCCTTCTATATTTTTGTTCCGTTTCTCATCGCTAAATCTCTGCTGAACCCCCAACACAACCGGGGGTTTTCTAATACAATTAAAAGTGGTGGACTAAAAACTGTCCACCACCGTATTTGTTCCGTCATCAAATTGTATTCTCCATGCAGGTATCGCTCTTCCCTGCATTACTCTTGTGATATCGTCCACATATCCCTGTTCTTCCGGGTCGAAGTAATAGCATTCTTTTATGCCTATAATGGTGCTGTTGTAGTAATCGGGGCTGTCTTCCAAGAGTCTTAGAAGAGACTTCGGAGCGGAGCTTAAGTATATTTCGTTTTGCGATTTACTCTTCACTTTTATCCAAAGCCTGTCCATGGATGTCACTACACCGTTATCTATTACAAAATTCGTGTAGGATCTCTCTATTATCACACCCTCATATAATTTTGAAAAACTAAGTCTATATACGTTGTCCTCTTCTTCAAAGTAGGTACACTGCATATTCTGAATGTCAAATCCCCTGTCCATCAAAAATATTTTTGCCAGTTCCTGAGCCTGCGCAAAATCCAATTCTTTTTTCTGCGTTATCCTGATGGAATTTTCATAGATAATTCTCCTGGTGTTTATGATACTTAACGTTTCCGTATTGAAGGTAATCTGAGAGAATTCACTGTTAGGTTCTTCTATTTCCCCATTTCTCGCAAAGAATTTTTCATTTAAATCATTCTTATCATAGCTTTCAAATTCCACTAAAAGAGAAGGAAGCTTTGATTTGTTTTTGGGGATATGCGTATCTATTTTTATTCCTTCATCTTCAAGCAATTGTACGGTTTTTTCTATGAAATCATTTGATATTGTTTTGTCTGAGCGTACATAGTAGTTGTTTAATACATAAATAAATAAAATAATATTTGTAATTATAAGAGCTATAATTAAAATTATTTTAAATTTCGCCCAATCCATTCTATCTCTCCATTAAAAATCTTCCGCTTCTGAGCGAAAAATAAAGTTCTCGATTTTCATAATTTATCCTTAAGGCAGGCAGTAACATAGTGTTGCCCGTCGGATTTATATCATCTATATATACTATGCTGATGTATTCTATTTTACCAAGGGTATTTTTTATAGAATTTTCATCGGAAGTCGGTATAAATCTCTCAATGTTTCTACTTACAATTCTATCTAAGTTCATGATGCTTTGAATTTCCTCTGTGGTTTTTGGATTTTCTACACTTTTTCTGTAAATTTGCTTAAAGGACTTTATGTGATTGGAATACACCTCCACCTCCACATAATTTTTTTTGTCTCCTCTGTTGGGATAAACCGTTAAGTTATTTTCAATATAATTGAAAAATATCCTATATCCCATATTTTCCTTTTGATCCAATTTCTCTATATCTACAACTCTTAGATTTTCAGCTGAACCGAGCATCGATGTTATGAAATTTATCGCGTTATTCAAAGATGTGTACAGGTTTAAAGTCTGAGATGAAAATTCTTCATTATTCATATATTCTATAGTTCCGTCACTACTGAATTTAACATATCTTTGTCCAAAGGCATAAATTGTTTCATCAGATTGAGTTATCTGATTGACATAGTCTATATCCATTGATAAAAATCGCTCCACCAGATTTTGCCTATATACATCGTCCATATTGTCAATATCTGAAGTATAAAATACCTGCTCTGCTGAAATTTGATTTCTGGCGGGACAGTATATGTTTTTGTTTATATCATATAACTCCTTAAAATTTAAATATGGATAGTAGTTTGAATTTTTTATGGACGCTATTTCAGATTCAAGTCCTTCTACTCCATCGATATCAACATAGTAAAACTCTTCACCTATTGAAATTGCCACTTTATCATTGGACAAATAAATTTCCTTGAGCTGTTTATCTTCTTTTATATTTATATTTTCAAGTCCCATCAAGTTTGGAAAAATACTTCCCTCTATGTTGTCATTAAATTGAAATACAATTGAGCTTTCATTCATCAAGCTCAGATATTCTTCTGCGGAAATGGAAATCAACCATTTTGTATCTTCTCTTCCCAAAGTTTCAACTATTAATTCTCTATAACTGTCATAAATGTCCTTGCAGTCATATAATACCGTGTGGTCATAACCCGAAAAGTTAATTGCCGCTTTTTCAGGTCTGAGCATAGTTCTGAAATATTTAGGTTCTTCATCCTCTGTTGTTTTTTCCTCTTTATTATCAGAGGGCAGTTGTAACCACAGCATACTCGCTTGAAAAATAGTCAGTACAACCAAAAATATCAATATGAAGTTAAGTGTGATCTTCTTTTTCATTTTATCACCTAACAGGCTCTAAGGGTTATGGTAACGGTCGTTCCCTTTCCATACTCCGAATTGAGCTTTAGACTTCCCTTCATATACTCGGTAAGTTCTTTAGCTATGGAAAGCCCAAGACCTGTTCCTCCCATTTCTCTTGATCTGGATTTTTCTACTCTATAAAATCTCTCAAAAATTCTATCCAAATCCTTTAAAGGTATTCCTATCCCGTTATCTTCTACGGCAATTTTTACATAGGCTTCATCCGATGTGGCCGATATCTTTATCCTTCCTCTATCATTCGTGTATTTAACTGCATTGGAAATTATATTTATAAGTATTCTGTCCACGCTGTTTCTGTCTGCAAAAATATCCTTGATGTCCATATCCACATCTAAAATTATTCTGTGTTTTTTTTCTTTAATGAACAAATCCAGACTTTCAAGAGCTCCGCTTATGGCTCCATAAGTATCTATAGCTTCATATTTAAAGGCGTAGGATTTGTAATCAATGTCGGAAAGTTGGAGTAAATCCGTTACTATAGATGACATTCTGTTGTTCTCTCTATTTATTACATCCAAAAATTTCCTTTCCTGTTCCGTGAAGTTATTGCTGTCCAACAGAGTTTCCGTATAGGACTTTATAGAAGTGATTGGAGTCTTGAGTTCATGGGATACATTAGCTACAAATTCCTTTCTCATCGTATCTAAAGCGTGCTCCTTTGTAATATCTTGAAGAACTACTATAATACCTAAGTCGAAATAATTCTTAAGCCTGTAAGGTGCATACTTTATCTTGTAAAATTTATCCTTTATGGATACTTGACTTTCTCCTTCAAGGGTTGAAAGCACGTTGTAATCCACCTTTAAGTTTAATTTTGAAAGATCAAATTGATTATCTATATAATTTTCATCTAAATCCAAAATATTTCTGGCTATGGGATTTGCGTGAATCAAATACCCTTTTCTGTTGATTGCAAGTACACCTTCAGCCATGTAATTAAATATTGTGTTGAGTTTTGATTTTTCCAATTCCATCTGCGAAATAGTGGACTTGAGTTCGGCCGTTAAGTAATTGAACATATGCCCCAAATTCCCAATCTCATCATTGGATTTAACATCCACCTCTTGGTCAAAGTCTCCCTTCGCCATGGCAGATGCTTTCTTTGTAACATCTCTTATGGGTTCTGTAATGGAGCTTGCTATAAAATACCCCAATACCACCGTTATCGCCAGTGCAATTGCTGTGGCATAGGTTAGAATTGAACGAGCCTTGTCCACAACTTGATATACTTCAAATAAATTTGAAGTCATATAAAGTATCCCCTTGATATCTCCATTTGAGGAGAATATGGGTTTTGCTATGTGTTTTGAGTTTAGCTCATCAATTTCCCCTACAACTATGGTCTCGGTCTCTTCTCCATTAAGTGCATTTAGTATCAAGCTGGGTTCCAGTGATTTATGTGAAAGCGCAGATCTGCCGTCCAGATTAGTATTGGCCGTAGAGCTTATTATCTCCGGAATATCGTTGTTACTTGAAATGGCATAAATGGTATCATTTTGCGAAATCTTCCAGGCGGATAATGTGCTGTAAATTTCAGCTTTTTTTTCATTCCAATTATCTTCAGAAAGAAACCCTGCAGTATTTTCAATGGATAGAAGAGTCTGTTGCATTTGGTTGGTTATGCTGTCAATTTGCACAACCTCAAGCCTATTTATGATGAAAGCTCCTACTATTGCCATGCATATGAGAACCAAAAGAAGATATATAGTTATAAATCTATATCTTATGCTGTTAAACATCCTCTATCCCCCGAAATAGTAACCTACCCCACGTTTAGTCAAAATATATTTATAGTCCTTGCCCTTATCTTCGATTTTTTCTCTTAATCTTCTTATAGTTACATCTACCGTTCTAATATCTCCGTAATATTCATAATCCCAGACTTTATCCAAAAGTTCTTCTCTGGAAACCACCTGTCCCGCTTTTTCAATCAAGTATTTCATAAGTTCATACTCTCTCAAAGTCAAATTTATTTCCTTGTTTTTCTTCTTTATTTCATACTTGTCCATGTCTATTTTCAGGTCTCCCACTTCCAAGATGTTGGATTTTGATCCTTCACTTTCCAATCCGTTTCTTCGTAAAATAGCTTTAACTCTGGCTATCAACTCTCTCATGGAAAAAGGTTTTACAACGTAATCATCAGCACCGAGTTCGAGCCCTAATATTTTATCTACCTCTTCCTGTTTTGCTGTTAGCATTATAACAGGCACGCTTGAAGACTTCCTAATCTCCTTCAATGCAGAAAAGCCATCAAGTTTCGGCATCATAATATCTAAAATAATCAGGTCGAAATTTTTGTTTTTAAAGACATCCAGACATTCCTGGCCGTCATATGCCAATGTAACTTCATATCCCTCTCTGTCGAGATTGTATTCAATTATTTCAGCAATTGATTTTTCGTCGTCAACGACTAAAATTTTTCCCTTCATAACTATTCCTCCTATGGGTATATTATAACAAATAGAAATATATTTTTTTACTTAAAGTATTAGCGAGGTATTTATGCAAGATAATTTTATAATAGGCGCACACCAATCCTTTGACAAAGGTTTTGTCGGATTGCTCAAATATGCCGAAGAAATACATTCAAACACCTTCCAGTTTTTTATGAGAAATCCAAGAGGTTCAAAGGCAAAGAAATTTGATGGCGAAGATGCGGACAACCTTTTAAATCTCATGGAAGAAAATAATTTTCATGCATTTTTAGTACATGCACCCTACACATTAAATCCCTCTTCCGATAAAGAATACGTAAGAGAATTTGCCTTGGAAGTAATGACTGATGATTTGCAAAAAATGGAATACTTTCCCGACAATTTATATAATTTTCATCCGGGTAACCACATCGGAAAGGGAACCGATTTGGCCATAGAAGAAATATCCCAATTGCTAAACACAGTTCTCTTTGAGGGAATGCATACAACCGTATTGCTTGAAACCATGAGCGGCAAGGGTACGGAAGTCGGTTCAACCTTTGAAGAAATAAAAAGCATCATGGATAAAGTGTATTTGAATAAATATTTAGGGGTATGTCTCGATACCTGCCATGTCTATTCTGCAGGATATGACATTGTAAAGGACTTAGACGGTGTACTGAAGCAATTTGATGAAATAATAGGCTTGAAAAAACTCCATGCTATTCACTTAAACGACACAATGACACAACTCGGTTCAAAAAAAGACAGACATGCAAAAATCGGAGAAGGCTATATCGGACTTGAAGCCTTCAAAATAATAATAAACCACGAAAAACTAAGACATCTGCCCTTTTACTTGGAAACTCCCAATGATAATGCAGGTCACGGCGAAGAAATAAAATTATTAAAATCATTGAGGCACGATTTATGAAAAGAATTCACAACCTGGACACCCTTAGAGGATTCACCATAATATCCATGATTCTGTACCATTTATTTTACGATTTGGTATATATTTTCGGTTTGGATATTTCCTTCTACACCATATCAAAGGTTAAACCTTGGCAAATATCCATAGCGGTGAGTTTTTTTGTCATATCGGGAATTTCCGCATCCTTGAGTAAAAAAGATAAATTATTAAAAAGAGGACTAATTTTAACTCTTCTTGGAATATTAATAACACTTATAACTTCCATGGCAATCCCCGATGAAAAAATAGTCTTTGGAGTATTAAACGGACTTGGAGCTTCAATGATAATTCTCTACTTTTCAGAAAAATTTTTAAAAAAAATCGATGAAAGGTTTTTGATGATGGTGTTTTTTGCTCTATTTATAATTTTTTATCATATCTCATCGGGAGTAATAAATTTATTATTCACCAAAATAAATATACCTGAAGCATTATATGAACACAATTTATTTTTTTTGGGATTTCCTTCAGACAAATTTACATCTTCCGATTATTTTCCCATAATACCATGGGTATTCATATATTTCTTCGGATATTTAGCGGGAATATACTTAAAGAAAAAAGATTTTTTCGGAACCTACGGCAGGGAAAATATTCTTTCAAAAATAGGCAAGCATTCACTATTCATATACCTCTTGCATCAAGTAATCATTTATGCCCTTTTGTACTTGATTTTTGTAATTATACTTTAGTTTTTGTATGTAAATATCCCCTTCACAATCTGAAACTCCAAACAAAAACTAATCTCTTGCTCAATAACCGCTATCCTACCATCTAATAATTTTCTTATCCTTAAGTTTCATGTATTTAAAATTATAGCATATAGCTTTATCGAATTAATTCTAAACTGAAAGTTTAAAGTTATTGATTAGTATTTGATAATTCCCTTTTATATTCATAATAAAAAAACCGACATCTAAAAATTAAATTTTAAGTGTCGGTTTTTTAAGTTTTTATATTACAAATTTATTCTTCCACGGGAATGGGTCTTTTTACTATATGCTTGTAGTAAATTTTTTCCACAATCATGGATATTGCATTATCTCCTGTGACATTTGCCGCCGTTCCGAAGCTGTCCTGTGTTAAATAAAGAGAAATCAATATTGTAGCTATGGGGCTTTCCGTTGCAATTCCCACTACAGGCAAGAAAGGAAGCGCACTCATCACCGCTCCTCCGGGTGCTCCGGGAGCTGCTACCATTGCGATGCCAAGTATTGCTATGAACCTGATTATAAGACCGTATCCGTGTGGCATGTCATACATATGCAGAAGTGTGAATACACAGGATGTAAGTGTAATCATGGATCCCGGCATATGGCAGGTTGCACAAAGCGGTATTACAAAATCTCTTATTTGTTTTGAAACTCCTATGTTTTTATTGCAGTTTATATTTACGGGGATTGTAGCGGCGCTTGATTGTGTTCCAACTGCTGTGAAATATGCAGGTGCAGCTTTTCTAAAGGAAACTATGGGATTTTTACCGGTGTAAGTTCCTGCAACTATGAACATAAGCAATAAATAAACCAAATGCAACGCTATAATACATGCAAATATTCTTATGAATACTGCGAGTATTGCAAAAACCGATCCTGAGTATGCCATATTGGCAAAATTTCCGAATATGTAAAAAGGAAGCAGAGGAATTATGGCTCTTGATAATACCATTACTATTATTTCATTGAATTCATTTATAAGTGCATAAAATGTTTTTCCCGAATCCCTTTGTCTAAGTACTGAAACTGCAAGTCCCATTATAAAGGCAAGCACCAAAGCAGCAGTGACGTCTATGATCGGGTCCAGTGGTATTTTAAAAAGCGGTTCAAGGGTTTTTTCGCTGGCACTTTGAATGTCTTGTACCATCTGTTCCGAAATAAAACTCGGAAATATATTTGAAGCCATGGTATAGGATAGAGTTCCTGCAATTAAAGTTGAACCATAGGAGAGCAAAAGGGTTACCGACAATAATTTTCCCGCTCCTTCGGATAAATCAGCAATACCTTTAGACACAAAGGCTATTATCATAAGGGGAATTATAAAATTTAAAAATTTTCCGAAAAGGGACGATACCGTAACTATTGCCTGAATTACCTGTTCAGGTAAGTAGTACCCCACAAGGGTACCCAGTATTATTGCGATGATTAGTTTTGGAATCAATCCTAAAGTAAATTGCTTGTTTGATTGTGACATACTATTCTCCTTTTAGATTTAAAAAATTTTTTCTGATACATTGACCCGTTTTTGTTCCTGCAATTCCTCCCAGACCTGTTTCTCTGAGAGTTGAGTCCATTTTGTCTCCAACTTCCTTCATGGCTTGAACCACTTCTTCAAAGGGAACTATGGATTTGACTCCCGCCAGAGCAAGATCCGTCGATATAAAGGAATTTATTACTCCCGATGCATTTCTAAAGGTGCAGGGATATTGCACAAGCCCCGCTATGGGGTCGCAGACAAGCCCCATCACATTTATAAGCGTAATACTCGCCGCATTAAGAGCTTGCTCGGGTGTGCCGCCCAACATTTCGGTCAAGGCTGATGCAGCCATTGCGGCTGCTGAACCACATTCCGCTTGACAGCCTCCCTCGGCTCCGGCAAAGGTCGCATACTTCCCGATAATTTGTCCTATCCCCACCGATGTTAAAAATCCATTTTGCAATGTCCTTTGATCCAAATTATATCGTTCCTTTGCAGAAACCAGCATTGCCGGCATTATACCCGAAGAACCCGCCGTAGGTGCTGCTGCAATTTTGCCCATGGAACCATTTACCTCTGATGTGGAAAATGCCATGGCCATTGCCTTTGCTCCAAATTTGCCGATTATCGGCTCTTCTGTTTGTGCATATTCATAGGTCAATTTTGAAAATCCGTCAATCATTTTATATCGAGTTTGCGTTTCATCCTCAAGATATCTCGTAGCGGAACTTTCCATTGTGAAAATAATATCGTCTATGTAGAATCTGATTTCTTCTTCGCTCTTTTTCAAAGTTTTCATCTCATAATCAAGAACCAAATCATAGATATGACAATTGTTTTCTTCGCAGTATTTAATTATTTCTTCAGCTTTATTTAACATGCTACACCCCTACATACTTGGAAAAAATAAATCTGTCGCTGTCAATTATCGCAGATTTCAAGTTTTCAGTTAAGTTCTTATCGATTTCAACGGTTAGCGTCACGATATTTTTCAAAGTGTCCTTATTTGTGTTTATGGATTCAATATTGTAATTACTTGCCGATAATACGGAGGACACATAGGCAATGACTCCCTTTTGTTCAGGATATTGAAGCAAAATCACGGGAAACTCTCCTCTGAATCTAAGGGCAATTCCATTGATATTTACAATTTCAACGACTCCTCCCCCTATGGAGCTTCCTATTACATACTCATCTCTGTCATCGTAGCGGAAAATTATCTTCACCGTATTGGGATGATACTCTCTGCCAAGATCAGCTGTCTTGAAAATATAGTTAATTCCGTTTTTTTCCGCATATTTAAAGGAATCTCTTATGCGATCGTCACAGGTGTCAAAGCCTTGAATTCCTCCAAGAAGAGCTTTGTCGGTTCCATGTCCTTTATAAGTGGCGGCAAAGGAGCCGTGAAGAACGAATTCCACGCTTTTAAAATCCTCTCCGCATATTCTTAGGGCTATTTTGGCTATCCTGCAAGCTCCTGCCGTATGAGAAGAACTGGGTCCTATCATTATTGGCCCAAGAACGTCATATATACTGAATTCTGCCATACTACCTCCATTAAAACATCTCTATATAAAACAATTAATTTATTCACAAGTAAAAAAGTACCATATATCAATATTAAAATCAACGAATTAAACCGTTTTTATAAAAATAGCTAACTATATAATTTGATACTTCATAAAAGCAATTTATATAATATAATATATTTATGAATAGAGGTGTGAAATGCTAATTAAAAATATAAGACTTATAAATCCTGCAACAAATACCGACAAAGTTACGGATATCCAAATCGAAGATGGTATAATAAAAGACATAGACCACATAAATATAAAGGACGAAAACACAATAGACGGAACGAACTTAATCGCTGCTCCGGGATTTGTAGATGTGCATGTTCACTTCAGAGACCCCGGATTTACCCATAAGGAGGATTTGCTCTCCGGCTCAAAGGCTGCGGCAAGAGGAGGCTACACATCGGTGGTATGTATGGCAAACACAAAACCGACAATGGATAATGAAAATACGCTTAAGGATTTTTTAAAAAGAGCTGAGAAATCTCCTATAAATGTGCATACTGTCGTATCCTTGACCAAAAATCTAATGGGAGAAGAACTTGTTGATATGGAAGGTTTAATTGAAGTGGGAGCAAAGGGCTTTTCAGACGACGGCATTCCCAACATGAACTTAAACATAATAATAGAAGCGATGAATAGAGCTGAAAAATTAGGCGTACCCATATCCTTTCATGAAGAAAATCCTCACTTAAATGTGGAAAACGGCATAAACCACGGAGAAATTTCAGAAGAAATGGGACTTTACGGTTCTCCTGCCCTATCGGAGGAAATAATGATTGCAAGAGATGGGTTGTTGTCCTTAAGAACAGGAGCAAGGGTGGACATTCAACACATTTCCTCAGAGGGAGGAGTGGATTTGGTAAGATACTATAAAAAAAGAGGTGCAAATCTATTTGCTGAAGTGACACCTCACCATTTCTCTTCCACCGAAGAGCTTATTAGAGCAAAGGGTACTCTTGCAAAAATGAATCCTCCCCTTAGAACGCAAAGGGACAGACTTGCAATTATAGAAGGGTTGAAGGATGATACTATAGAGATAATCGCAACAGATCACGCTCCACACACCGAAGAAGAAAAAAATGTCCAATTCACAAAAGCTCCCTCAGGAATAATAGGACTTGAAACAGCTCTCGGTCTCGGAATTAAAAACTTGGTTCAAAAGGGTCACTTGACTCTTGATAAACTAATAGAAAAAATGACGATAAATCCCGCAAAACTATATAACCTAAGGGCGGGAAATCTTGTAAAAGGATACTCTGCAGATATTGTCATTTTCGATAATAAGGAAGAATATACGGTAAAGGACTTTTCCTCAAAATCCAAAAATTCCCCCTATATAGGAGAAAAACTTCCCGGGAAAATTAAATACACTATTTGCAGAGGAAATATTGTCTACAAAGATTTATAATAGAATTGAGGTGTTTTATGAGTAATGGTACCAAAAAAAATTATCCTTTAAAGTACAAAAAACAAATTAGAACCTTTTTGATTTTGCTTGCTGTCTCCTTTCTTTTAAACATTTGGTTATTTACCCAAAGCATTAGCTACAAATCAGCCCTTGCAGATCTTACAGAAAAATATGAAGAAGCAAAGATACAAGCGCAAAATTCCCAAGCAGATGCTGAATCCTCAGCTAAAATTAAAAGTCTCGAGTCGGAAATTCAGAGATTGAAATTGCAAAACGAAGATTTAGAAAACAATGCCGCAAAGAATAAAAAGTCTTCCGCCTTTGAATTATCGGAGGAATATGGCGATTTCGTGATAACGGTAGATGGAGTGAATGTCCGAAAATCTCCCGGACTTAGTGGCAAGGTTGTCGATCAATTCAATAAGGGCTATGTTTTCACCGCCTACGATTCCAGTAAAATAAACGGCACAACTTGGTACGGATTTTATTTAAATAACGAAGATACGGAATACTCATGGGTAAGCTCCGCTTTAGTCAAACCCTTTGAACCTTAATAAGGAGGATGTATGATGACAAAAATACTCAATTCGAACGAACTTTACGAAGAAATAGTTGAAGAAATTAAAGAAGAAATCGCCCAACTTAAAGCAAGCCCTAAAATATCTATTTTGAGATTTGGAGCGAAGGGTGCCGATCTATCCTACGAAAAAGGAATTAAGAAAAGCGCCGACATATTAGGCATTCAATATGAAATCCACGAACTGGATGAAAATATTGAAGAAGATAAGGTCACAGACTTAATTGATAAGATAAACAAAGACGACAACATAGGCGGTTTGCTTATTTTCAGACCCTATCCCGCAAATTTAAATGAGACCGCAATAAATAACGCAATCTCCCCCGAAAAGGACCTTGACTGTGTAAACCCGATAAATAAAGCCAAGGTTTATTCCGGAGATGTCGATGGATTTATTCCCCTTGCTCCCAAAGCTGCAATAAAACTTTTAGATCATTACAATGTTGAGTTGGAAGGCAAAAACTGCGTTATAATAAATCACTCCAATGTAGTGGGCAAACCCCTTGAAATGATTTTGCTCACAAGATGGGCTACAGTTACCCTTTGTCATGTAAAAACCGCAGATTTGAAATTCCATACAAAACACGCCGATATTGTATTTACTGCAATGGGCGTTGCTGAAATGCTCGATGATTCTTATTTTAATGAAAATTCCATAGTAATAGATATAGGACTTTCAAAAAATAAGGAAGGTAAATGGAGAGGCGATTTAAAGGCCGATACAGTAGATGGAAAAATAAAAGCCTATTCACCGGTTCCCAAGGGCGTAGGCAGCATTACAAACCTGCTTCTGCTTCAAAGCGCTTTGAAATTTTATAAATAAGCAGCCACCGGCTATGCCGGTGGTTTTCTGATATAAAAATTTCTAAGTCCCTACAACAAACATGAATCATCAAATCACCAATGTAAGGGACGATGCCCGCCGTCCCGCATATCGCCATCCCTACAACAAACATGAAATTATTAATAAAAATAAATAACCACATCGGGCGGACGCCCCTACGGAAAATTGTTAAATTTCACAAATTTCTTTTCTTCTGTATCTTTGTCAATTTCTCGCCGTTAAAGCTCTATTGAATCCCTGGTCAAGCTGGAATTTTTCTAATAAAAATAAAACCCTAAATGCTTTTATGATTTAGGGTTTTATTTAATTTCATCAAAGTCCAAGAGCTTTAAAGGTGTCCCAGTCGGATAAATCTCCCGCATTGTACCCTCTTTCAAACCACTCTCTTCTCTGAGCGCTGGTACCGTGAGTAAAGCTGTCGGGTACTACATAGCCTTGAGTCTGCCTTTGAATATTATCATCGCCTATTTGACTTGCGGCGTTCATAGCCTCTTCAATATCTCCCACATCTAAATACCCCTTATCCCTTTGATGTGCTGCGAAAACTCCTGCCAAATAATCAGCCTGAAGTTCCATAGCTACAGAATATTTATTGTATTCAGTTTGAGAAAGTTTTTGTCTTAGCGATTGCACCTGCGATGAAATTCCATACAGATTTTGTACATGGTGTCCCACCTCGTGAGCTATTACGTAGGCAAAGGCAAAGTCGCCAGAAGCTCCGAACTTATTGTTCAAATCCTTATAAAAACTCAAATCTATATAAACCTTGCTGTCCGCCGGACAATAAAAAGGTCCTATCTGTGCAGATGCATAACCGCAGCCGGAGTTGACTGAACCTGTATAGAGCACCATTCCCGGCTCTACGTATTCCTCACCCATCTGTTCAAACAAACCGTTCCAGACATCTTCAGTATCCTTAAATACAACCTTGCTGAATTGGGCAAGTTCCTCTTCCTGTTGCGTAGGCTCGTATCGTTGTTCAATGGCAGGTCCGCTCATTCCGGAAATATTACCGATGACATCACCCAAATCTCCGCCCGTCAGCAGAGTAAATAAGGCTACGATAATCAAACCTCCGATACCTAAACCGGCTCCGCCTCGAACGCCACGCCCTCTTCTATCATCAACATTTGAACTTCCTTCTCTTCCTCGCCATTTCATAAGTTCCCTCCGCAATTGAGATTTTTATAATTCATACATAACCCGATTACAGGCTATGCTATAATTATATTAAATTTACCCTTTATTTTAATAATCATTCAATGGTTATTGGTGAAATTCCACTATTGACAAAGGAAGAGAAAAAATGAAAAAAACCAATGCTATGCGCATACTTGATAAAAATAAAATAGAATATGAAACAAGAACCTACGATGTATCCGATGACAAAATCGATGGTATGTCCGTTGCCGAAAAGGTGGGAGTTTCTTATAAAGAAGTATTCAAAACACTGGTCACTCAAGGTAAAAACGGACATTATGTCTTCGTAATAGAGGTAGACCGAAAATTAGACTTAAAAAAAGCTGCGGAGTCAGTGGGAGAAAAGAAGATAGAAATGCTACGCCAGAGGGATTTAAAACCCCTTACGGGATACGTACACGGAGGTTGTTCTCCCATAGGTATGAAAAAATTCTTCCCCACAGTCATAGATATGGACGCTCGGAATTTAACTGAAATGGCAGTGAGTGCCGGAACAGTCGGAATGCAAGTGATACTAAGCCCTAAAAACTTGGCAAAGGTTACGAAGGCTGAATTTGCAGATATTAAATTTATAGAAAATTAAATTAAATATATAGGATAAGAGGTATTTATATCTTGTTTTTGTCTGTTTCTCACCTCTAAAGTTCTATTGAACCACTGTAGCACCGAGAATTTTACAACAACTTGTTTTATTCAAAATTTTCTCCGTACTTTGTAATCAGATAGTCTATTGCATCTATATATCCTTGAAATCCTCGTCCCGTTACGGTTTTTTCACAGTACTTGCCGGCATATGAAATTTTTCTGAAATCTTCTCTTTCTTCAACCTTTGTCAAATGAACTTCCACCGCGGGAAGTCCAACACTATTTAATGCGTCCAGTATTGCAACTGAAGTGTGAGTATAGGCTGCGGGATTTATGACGATGGCGTCCTTTTGACCGTAAGCTTCTTGAATTTTATCCACCAGATTTCCTTCGTGATTTGATTGATAAAACTCTATATCCACATTTTTTCCATTGTAATTTCCCTTTACCTCTTCTATCAAATCTCTGTAGGTTCTCTTCCCATAAAGGTTCGGTTCCCTTATTCCCAGCATATTCAAGTTGGGCCCGTTAATAACTATTATCTTCATAAAACTCTCCTATGATTTTCTGTGCAGTTTTTTCAATGGACTTATTTTCCAAGGAAAAATCACAAAATCTTTCATAAATCGGCCTACGTTCTTCATATAGCTTCTGCAATTTTGAAAGCCCTCCCTCTGAGAGCGGTCTTCCCTTTGTGCTTAATTTTTCCAAGGGACGATGTATGAAATATATTTTTCCGTTTTGTTTTAAGGCAAGTCGATTTTCTCTCTTCAAAATCGTTCCGCCTCCCGTGGAAATTACTATTCCGTTCTTTTTTCCCGCGTCCTTTGAAATTTCCCTTTCTATCTTGCGAAAAAAATCCTCTCCCTTTTCTTTAAATATTTTAGGTATGGGACTTCCTACGTTTTTTTCAATTTCTTTATCGGTATCGACAAAGGGACGATTTAAAATTTTCGCTATTTCTCTTCCAAGTGTGGTCTTTCCGCTGCCGGGCATTCCTATTATGATGATGTTTTCCGATTCTCTTCCAAGATTCTTTAGAATTTTTATAACCTCTTCATCATCTATGTTTTTATTTTGAAAGTATTCCGATGCCACCTTTGCCTGCATCACAAGCATTCCCAACCCCGAATTGTTTTTTATTTTCAGCTCTTCAGCTTGCAAAATCATCTGTGTCCTCAGGGGATTGTAGACGACATCCAAAACTCCTTCAAGATTAAAAAACTCCTCCAAATCCACAAGCGATTGTAAGTTATTGGGATACATACCCACCGGAGTGCAGTTGACTATTATTTGTCCATCTCTGTGATTTTCCAGGTCTTTGAATTTTCGCTGTCCTCTTCGTGAAAACTTTAGTATTTCCCTCGCTCCAAGTTTTTCCAAAGAACGATACACCGTATTTGAAGTTCCGCCTTCTCCTAAAATCAAAACCTTCTTATTCTCAACAACAATACCCGAAGATTTAACTTGAAATAAAAATCCGTCGATATCTGTATTGTATCCGACAGAGTTGCCATCTCTTTTTACAATTGTGTTAATGGCTCCTATGCTTAAAGCGTCATCATCTATCTCATCGCAGTACTTCATCGCCGTTTGCTTATAGGGAACAGTGATATTAAAGCCTGCAATATCGGGATTTTTAAATAACTCTTCAATTTCATTCTCTTCTCGCTCAAAGAGTTCATATTCATAATCTCCAAGTCTGTTGTGAATTTCCTTGGAAAAACTGTGTCCCAAGCTCTTTCCCAATAGTCCGAATTTCATATCCTTACCTTTCCAAATAATTTCCTAAAAATACAAAATTTTTATTTTCTCTTTTTAATGCACTTAACAACCCCAAAACTTCCTTCATGTGTATTGAGCCCTCAAAATCAAAATAAAACAAAAACTCAAAGTCCTTTCCAATAATGGGACGACTTTCGATTTTTGTGAGGTTAAGTCCCAGTGCTGCAAATCTTGCGATAATTTTATACAGACTTCCGGGTTCATGCTCGGTTGTAGTTCTAAAAGATATTTTATTGGCTCCGGGATAAATTTCCATTTTTTTTGAAATGCAGATAAAACGAGTGTAATTGTTGTCGCTGTTTTGAATTCCTTCCTGCAAAACATCCAATCTGTACAAATCGGCACAATGCGATGAAGAAATCGCCGCTATTTCTCTTCTCGGAGATTCTCTGACCATTTTTGCCGCAATTGCCGTGTTTTCAACAGGGTGAATTTTTATATTCTCAAATTTCTTTAAATATTCACTGCATTGTTCCAAAGCTTGAGAATGGGAAATTATTTCCTCTATCTCATCCTTTGAAACTCCCTTTTTTGCCAAAAGCCCATGATGAATCAAATGCCTATGGGATGCTACAATGGAGAAATGCTTTTTTTCCATTAAATCATATACTTCCTTCACCGAGCCGTTGGAAGAATTTTCCACAGGAAGCACTCCGTAGTCGCAGATTTCCCTTTCAACTGCATCAAAAACTTCTTCAAAGGTTTCAAAATAAAATATCCTACCTTGAGAAAACAGATAATCCGAAGCCTGCTGTGAGTAGGAACCCTCTCTTCCCTGTACCGCTATTTTCGCTTTTTGAGGAAAAAGTTTAGGTGTATTTTCAACCGTCTCCTTTAATCCTCTTTCAAATTCTCCATCTGTGAGAAGAAATTGAGATTGATAGGACTTGCTCAAATCAAAAAGTGTAGAATATAAAAGCCTTGCATAGGGGGATAAATCTCCCGCCTCTACCGTAACTCGGTCTGTTATTTCCCTTTCTCTGCTTTTATTTTCTAAGCTCAATCCCTTTTCTTTCTTTACTTCTGCAATCTTATAGGAGATTTCCATCCTTTTCATAAAGGATTTCAATATTCCCTCATCTATTTCATTGATTTGCTCTCTAAGATCTTTTAAATCCATTGCCATCACCCAACCATTCATCCAACAAAACAACCGCCATAGCAGCTTCCACCACCGGTACCGCTCTGATTGCAATACAGGGATCGTGTCTGCCCTTAATCTGAAGTTTTTCCCCTTCCATCTTCCTGAAGTTGATGGAGTCTTGCTCTATAGCTATGGAGGGCGTCGGCTTCATTCCCACTCTTATTATTATGGGCATTCCGTTGGTGATTCCTCCGTTTATTCCCCCGGCATTGTTTGTCCTTGTGCAAATTTCTCCCTTTTTTATTTCAATGGGATCATTGTGCAAAGAGCCTTTCATTTTAGTTGCATCTGTCCCAGCTCCGAATTCCAAACTTCTAACTCCCGGAATTCCGAAAATCATCTGTGCAATCCTGTTTTCCATACCATCAAAAATCGGAGTTCCGATTCCCTTTGGAAATCCAATGGCGGCGCATTCAACGCTTCCTCCTATGGAATCCCCCTCCGCCTTTACCCTCTGAATTACTTCTTTCATCCTATTTTCCGTTTTTTCATCTAATGCCGGAAATTCTTTCTTTCCGGGAGAAAGCACCTCATCAACGCACAAATCGGATTTTCTGAAACTTTTTCCTTCAACCTCTCCCACGGAAAAAAGTTGTGCTCCTATGTAAACCTCTCGTTTTTCTAATATCTGCTTTGCAATTGCTCCTGCTATACAAAGAGGTGCAGTAAGTCTGCCGGAAAAATGCCCTCCGCCTCTTAAGTCGGCAAAATTTTCGTACTTGAAATAGGCTGTCAAATCAGCGTGAGAAGGACGCGGTACCTCCCTTAAATTTGAATAATCCTGTGAGCGTTGATTTTTGTTTTCAATAATTGCGCAAAGTGGACTTCCTGTGGTTTTTCCTTGGTAAATCCCCGACAAAAGGCAGGGTACATCTTCTTCTTTTCTTCCCGTGGTGAATTTTTGTCCCGGTGCTCTTCTTTTCATGAAATCGAGCAATTTTTCTTCGTCAATTTCTTCTCCTGCAGGTAAACCGTCCATTACCACTCCGATGGCTTTCCCGTGAGATTCTCCAAAAATAGATATTTTTACATTATTCCCGAATATTGATGACATTTACATCTCCTCCTATTTTTTTTAAATCTTCAAAGAAATTGGGATAGGATTTATTAACCGCTTCAGCTCTCTCGATAATTATACTTTCTTCAGCTCTGCAAGAGGCAATTGATGCCGCCATGGCTATTCTGTGATCTGCGAAGGAAGAAGTCCTTCCTCCCTTAAGCCCCGTGCCCTCAACTATCAATCCGTCCTCTGTGACCTCAGCCCTTCCGCCTAAATCCTTAATCATTTTAGCGGTGGTTTTAAGTCGATCCGTCTCCTTTAATTTAAGTCTCTTTCCGTTGTAAAATCTACTTTGCCCCTTGGAAAAGGCGGCAACTATCGCCAAAATGGGAAGTAAGTCCGGTGTTTGTGACAAATCCACATCAACGGAATTTTCTTCTCCCCTTGAAAAAGTTAAACCGTCATTTTTTTTCAAAATAGCTCCCCTTGCTTCAAGGATATCTATGATTTTAGCATCTCCCTGCAAAGTATTTTTTGAAAGCCCTTTAACTGTTACAGGACCGCTCAATGCACCTGCAGCAAGAAAGAAAGCCCCATTGGAAAAATCTCCTTCCGCTTCCACCGTCCCCGGACTTTTATATCCGGAGCTTTCCACTGTGTAACCCTTGGCTTCTCTTACTACCTCCACTCCGAATTTTTTTAAACTGTCTATGGTCATGTCCACATAGGAGCTTGACTCCAATTTTCCATCAATTTCAATTGTGACCTTACCCTTTAACAGTGGAGCCGCCAAAAGTATCCCGGAAATATATTGAGAACTTACATTTCCCGGAAATTTAAAAATTCCACTCTTTAATATTCCCTCTGTATAAAAGGGAAGAAATTTATTGGAAAAGCTCACACCGTTTTTTTTCATCTCCACCTGTAAATCCTCAAGGGGCCTTTCAGGAAGTCTGCCCTTCCCGGTAAAATATGCCCTTTTCACAAGTGCAGCGGTAACCGGCAATAGAAATCTCAAGGTCGAACCGCTTTCTCCCGGATTTATCTGTGCGTATTCCAGAATTTCCTTTAGGGGAATTACCTCATAACCCCCTTTGATTTTTTTAAATTCCGCTCCCAAAGCACTTAAACAATTTATCGTCGCATCGATATCTTCCGATTCGTTGTTTATTTTGACTTCCGTTTTTTTATCACCAAGAGCGGCGCAAATCAGCAGGCGGTGCCCATCAGATTTAGAAGACAGTATTTTCATTTCTCCCATGAGTTTTTTAGGAGCAATCTCTACAATCATCAATGCCCTCCTCTATGTACTCTTTAAAGGAAAGAAGGGGAATTTTTTTTAATCTGCATTTCCCTATTTCCTCTATCTCCACAATAGTTATGTTTTTACCGTCGCTTTTTTTATCTTTGTATATATGCTCAAACAGCACTTCCACAGAAAAGGAAGTATCTGTGGGAAGATCGTTTTTCTTCAAGACTTCAAGTATTTCATCTCTTTCGGTTTCCTTTAAGATTTGCCTTTTGCTGCAAGCCTTCGCCATGACCGCCATTCCTATGGCTACTGCATGACCATGTGTAATTTTAAAACCACTTGCCCTTTCAATACTGTGTCCAATTGTATGTCCGAGATTTAAAAGTTTCCTTTCATCCTTTTCAAATTCATCCCTTGCCACCACTTCAGCTTTGTGCTTTACAGCCTTTTCAACTAATTCCTCCAGACGCTCATCTTCCTTCGTCAATGGACTTTTAAACAAATTGAACAAATCTCTGTCGAATAAAATCCCGTACTTAATGGATTCTGCAACTCCATCGGCAAATCTTTCCCTTTCCATGCTTTTAAACACCTCCGGGTCACAATAAACCGCCAAGGGCTGTTTGAAAGCTCCTACGAGATTTTTGCCTTCCCTTAAATTTAAAGCGGTCTTTCCACCCACTGAAGAATCCACTGCCGCAAGGAGACTTGTGGGCATTTGAATATATTCCATTCCCCTTTGAAATGTAGCTGCGACAAAACCTCCCAAATCTCCTATCACTCCTCCGCCCAGAGAAATGAGCGTATCGTTTCTGTGATAGTTATTTGCCGCCATATACTCTAAAATCTCACCGTACACGCAAAGGGATTTGCTGTCTTCTCCCTCTTTTACCCTGTAGATATCCCCTTGAATTTCAGATTCCTTCAGTTGCTTAAGGATCAAATCGGCATATAAATTTCCGACCCTCTCATCTGTCAATACAAGCGCCTTTCCCTTTATCTCATTCTTCAGCAAAGGTCCGATTTTTTGAAACAATCCCTTTTCTATCAGGACAGAATATGAAAATCCGGTGTTAATTTGAACTTTCGTCATTATTTTTCCTTCTTTCTTCCATTATCCTTTTAGCATTGCAACCGTCCCTCAAGATTTTCTTTAAAGTATCTCTGTCTTCATACCTGATAGCATCGGCATATTTTCTTAGATGATCACTTATTCTCATCACTTCATCATATAAAAAATCCCTGTTGTCAAAAAATAATTCAGTCCACATATCCACATCTAAAGTGGCAACCCTTGTTAAATCTTTTAAACTGTCTGCCGAATATCCGTATTCATCTTCATGAGTCGGCGACTGAACAAAGGAATTGGACACCACATGAGCCAGTTGAGAAGTATATGCCAGCAACCTGTCATGGGACAGAGAATCGGAATACTTTATCTGTTCAAATCCCAATTTATAAAAGAACTCTTCCAGTTTTTTCCCTTCTCCCAGGGAAGTTTCATTTTCCACCAAAATCATGGAAGCACCTTGAAAGAGATTCTTTGTGCTGTTTTCATATCCTCCTACTTCTCTACCTGCCATGGGATGACCCCCAATATATGAAAATCTCTTTTTCAGAGCCGTGGGAAGAATTTGCTCCTCGACCTTTCTCTTCACTCCACAAAAATCCAGAAGAATTCCCTTAATCAAATCGCCATTTTCCTTTACAAAATCTATGGCGATGCCGGGCATCAGAGCGAGAACCACCAAATCACACTGAGGAATTTTTTCTTTTGTCAAAATACCGTCTATGCTTCTATCCTCCAAGGCTTTTTCCAATACCTCGGGGTTTTTGTCAAAACCGCAAACTTCATCCCTTCCGTAAGCTTTAATCGCTTTGACAAAGCTCCCGCCCATTAATCCTAAGCCTACAACTCCTATTTTCATCCTATTTCCTCAACGGTTTTGCGAAGAGCTTTGAGTTTTTCAGCCACCCTTTCAAATTGATCGGGGTCAAGGGATTGAGGGCCGTCGCACAACGCACGCTCAGGATCGTTGTGAACTTCAATCATCACCCCATGGGCTCCTGCGGCAATTGCAGCCTTTGCAAGAGGTTCAACCAAGCGCCTCATTCCTGTAGCATGGGATGGGTCCGCTATTATAGGTAGATGAGTTTCTTCCTTCAGTACCGGGATTGCGGAAATGTCCAAAGTATTTCTGGTCTTAGTTTCAAAGGTGCGAATTCCTCTTTCGCATAGAATTACATTCTTATTTCCTCCCGCCATGATGTATTCCGCACTCATGAGCCATTCTTCGTAAGTCGCAGAAAGCCCTCTTTTGAGCAGAACGGGTTTATCCAGTTTACCCACCTCTTTTAAAAGATAGAAGTTTTGCATATTTCTCGCTCCCACTTGGAGAATATCCACATCCTTGAAATATTTCAACTGCGATGCATCCATGACTTCCGACACTATGGGAAGACCGGTTTCCTTTTTGGCCTTCAACAGCAAATCAATTCCATCTGCTCCCATACCTTGGAAAGAGTAGGGAGAAGTTCTGGGTTTGAAAGCTCCTCCTCTTAAAATCTGCGCTCCGGATGCCTTAACTCTTTTTGCAATTTCTATGACTTGTTCCTCCGATTCAATGGAACATGGCCCCGCGATCATCGTGAAATTATCTCCGCCTATTTTAGTTCCGTTTTCCAAAGTGATTATGGTATCTTCGGGATGAAAACGGCGATTTACAGCCTTGTACGGCTCTTGAATTCTCTTTACATCATCCACGATTGAAAGAGTCTTGACTAAATCGATATCTATCTTTGTAGTATCTCCCACCAATCCCAAAATAGTGAAATTGGTTCCAACAGATGTCATCACTTCTATGCCCTGCTCAGCTATCCATTGGCGTAAATTGTCCACTTGTTCCCTATTGGGATTTTGTTTTAATTTTATTATCATAATTTCTCCCCTTTTAAATGTAATAAAAAAAGCTCCCACAAATTTTTGGGAGCTTAGACTGCTTCGTTCTTTCCTTTTTGTATGAGATCTCGTTTAAACCGGAAAAAATTTTTGTCTATCTGCGCAACCCAAAAAAGCTTTACCATAAAAATAAGTAAAGTAAAAGCCGTAATAGTATTGTGCATTAGACATGAGTTTCATGATTTTTCTCCTTTTTTCAAGTTTGGAAAATCATAACACACAATCACATCGTTGTCCAGCTTTATTTTATTACTTAATCACTTTAAATCATCATGGAATTTTAATCCCTTTAAACCACTTAAACTTTTCTTTCTAAATACATTTAACCATAAAAAAATCCTCCGTGCCATATGCAATAGAGGACTCCTTAATAAAATTTTTTCTAATAAATTCTCCCTAACCGTACCCGAAAAAAAGCGACCGCATAGGGTCACCTTCAGTTTAATCATTTATTATCTGCATGGGATATATCTTCAAATTTACTTATACATAAAATACTTATATAAACTTGTAAACAAGTTGTATCCTTGAGACAGCCACGGCTTTTTCTTACCGCAAAAATGAAGAATACATGTATTGGACATCACCCAATCCAAGTCATGCTTATTGGAACTCCTTAAAAGATACCCCAGATAATGCCTCACATCATAATTATAGAGTTCATCGGGAATTTCGACAGTGTATTTTCCATACATGTTGTTAAATATGTCTTGATCGGGCAATAGCAACTCTATATCTTTGCTATTGTTTACATTATTTATCACTTCCTGCATATCAACTACTTCCCTTGCTCTTTTCAGGTTCATGAGTATTACTCCCGTATTAAAATAGCAATGATCTGTTTCAAGGCGCAGTTTATTAATATTGTCTGTTACATTTCCGATTATTCCATGAGATGCAGCTGCATATGTCATTCCATCAGGAAACTCCATGTTCCAAAGATCATCTAACCTATTGATGATAAGAGTATCAGAATCCAAGTATAGGATTTTCTCCAATTTTTCAGGTAAAAATATCGGAGCTAAAAGTCTATAGTACATGGTTTGCGGATAGCGTTTTGTGGATTTCGTATTTTCGAAATGTTTTTCAGAAATGGCGATATGCTCAAACTTAACTCCATATTCTACACAAAAATTATTTAAATCTTGTAGGTATTTTTCCTCAATACCGCTATGAATCAACCAAAAAGTAATGGGCTCAGGATTACTGAATACAATGGATTTGACCATGGTTTTAAAGGGATTAATGTAATTTTCATCAAATGTAACTAAAATATCCACAATTCACCTCTTGCTAAATTATTAAAAATTTCCTTTGTCTTAAATTTCTCCTTTATTGCTCATTTCGTCTTCCATGGATTTATCAGACCACGACTTCAAGATTTTCTCTTGCAATTCAGACTTTGTACCTCTTAGATTGGGATAGGATTTCAATAAACGCTTTTGAGTATAATTGAGGTTTTCATGAACTGAATTAATTTTATTTTGAAATTCGGGGTTTTCTAAAATGGCTTGGATTCTACTTGATGATTTAGCTGTATTTTCAGAGATTTGCTTACCTACTCTGTCGGAAATTTTCCTCAAATTTTTCTGTATTTCAATAAGTTCATCCACTTGGCGGTTAAGTCCCAGGATATTACCAATTGTAAGAACAGTATCCACAAGCATGCCCACGGAAAAAGCCACTATGGCAACCATCAATAATTCATCGGCAAGCCAATAGGCGAAATTCTCAATTAAAGGGTGGATCTCTTTTATTACTATAGCTCCACCAAACCCCCACATTATTGAAAAACGAAGACAAATATATCCTCTTATATTCATGGGTTCTTCGCTATAGTCCCACCATCTTTCATGAAAAATCTTATCCAATAAAAATCCCGAAACGAGCTCTAAAAGGCTGCAAAGAAAAACCGAAGCAAAAAATACGGCAAAAAATTTTTCCTCAAAGGGTTTTGTAAAAATAATTAATAAAATCATTCCGAAACCGTATATTGGACAGTATGGTCCTGCAAGCATTCCTCTGTTGATGAATTTTCCTTTTTTTAATTGATGGTAGGTTACTTCGGTGCACCAACCTAAAAAGGCATATACGTTAAAATAAAAAATTAAATACTTCATCATTTATATTGCCCTAAGTGAAACTTTCCTCAAGCTATTTCCCCTTCTAAAATTTGCATGAATTCCTCTCCGGTAATAGTTTCCTTTTGAAGTAAATATTGAGCTAATTCGTCCATTTTTCCCCTATTTTCCATAATTATATTTTTTGCTCCTTGATGTGCCTGTGCTATGATGTCTCTGACTTCTTCATCTACCTGACGTGCGGTTTCCGGCGAACATGTCGCTCTTCCTGAATCTCCCAAGTAAGAATTTCCTCCTGTTTGTAATGCCATCATTCCGAAATTTTCAGACATTCCAAAACGGGTAACCATGTTTCTTGCTAGGTCTGTCGCCTTTTCTATATCATTGGAGGCTCCTGTGGTCACTATGTTGAAGATTATCTCTTCCGCTGCTCTTCCTCCGCATAAAACCTCTATTTTTTTATATGCATCTTCCTTGCTGTACAAGCTTTTTTCATCTTCTTCTACTTGCATGGTATATCCCAGTGCTCCTGAAGTTCTCGGGATAATTGTTATCTTTTGCACCGGAGCGGATCTCATTTGTTTGGCTGCAACTAAGGCATGTCCTATTTCGTGATATGCCACGATTTTCTTTTCTTTTTCAGAAAGAATTGCGTTTTTCTTCTCAGCTCCTGCAATAATAGTTTCAACAGCTTCTGAAAGATCCTGCGTCGTCACATGACTTTGTCCCATACGAACAGCCCTTAAAGCAGCTTCATTGACTATATTTGCAAGTTGCGCACCCGAAGCTCCCGCCGTCATACGAGCAATTAGATTGACATCTATATCTTCTTTCATCTTTATTTTTTTCAAATGCACTTGTAGAATAGCCTCTCTGCCCTTTAAATCAGGTAATTCTACTCTCACTTGGCGGTCAAAACGGCCCGGACGAAGTAAAGCCGGATCTAAAACCTCCGGTCTGTTTGTAGCTGCAAGTATTATGACTCCCTTGTTGCCCTCAAAACCATCCATCTCCGTCAAAAGTTGATTCAGCGTTTGTTCACGTTCATCATTTGTACTGAATTGCGAATCCCTTTTCTTGCCTATGGTATCAATTTCATCTATGAAAACTATGCAAGGAGCTTGTTTCTTGGCTTGTTCAAAAAGCTCTCGTACCTTTGCCGCTCCCCTGCCTACAAACATCTCGACAAATTCAGAACCGGAAATGGAAAAAAACGGAACTTGAGCTTCTCCCGCAACAGCCTTTGCCATCAAGGTCTTACCCGTACCGGGAGGTCCTACCAACAATACTCCCTTGGGACATTGAGCGCCGATTTCTTGATATTTTTTTGGATTATTGAGATAATCTATAATTTCCTGTAAAGATTCCTTTGCCTCTTCTTGACCTGCGACATCTTCAAAGGTCTTTTTTTCCTCATCTGGCTTATAGACTTTTGCAACTCCCTGTCCCCTGATGTTGAGTCCCGATGCGCTCATTTTGTTGGTGAGATTTTTATTGATTTCTCTTCCAATCATGCTGAAGATTAAAATAGGCATCCCATATCTTATGAGCAGTGATAAAAACAGATTAGGTGTCTCGAGAATTTCAGCGATGTAATTTATTCCCTTTTCTTGTAAAGTTTTAGGTAGTTCAGGGTTGTCTACAACTCCCGTTTTAAATAAATCCTTTCTCCCATTTTGTTCCTTGCTGTACATAATTTCTGTGCTTGAGAATTTAACCTCTTTTACTTCTCCTTTTTCTATAGCATTTATAAAATCATAGTAGGTAGTAGTCTGCACTTGTCCGGATAAAATCCAAGGCATAATCACTAAATTAAATATTAAAACACCTGCAAATACAACCGCATAATAGTACCATAGACTACGCGGTTTTTGGCTTTGATTATTTGAATCCATATTTCCTCCTTTAATTTTATTTTAAAAAAATAATTTCAACTGCAATCCAACAACATGTTGTGTTATTATTATAATATATTATTTATTCTTTTATCAATAAACAAAAAAACAGTTTTTGTCGGATTGATAGTTTAGAAAGGAGAAAATATGTCTACAAATCAAGAAAAAATTAAAACAGAAACTAAAGAAAATATAATTTCCGCCTATTGGGCACTTTACACAGCCGATATACCGGGCAAAATTACAGTCAAAATGATTACAGACAAAGCCGGATACAATCGCGGAACTTTTTATGCTTATTTTCTGGATATTAACGATTTGCATAATCAAATCGAAGATGAACTATTGCCCTCGGAAGAAGATTTTAAAAAATTAAGAGAAGCTACCTTCTCTAAAAACACCCGTAAAATAATAGAAATATTTATGCAATCGGACAAAGAATCAGGAAAAAAAGTCAGCTTTCTTTTAAGTCCCAAGGGAAGTCTGTCCTTCCAACATAAACTAAAGGCAAAGCTGAAGGAGTTGATTTTAAAATATGCAAATTTGGATTTAAAAAATTCTCAACCCCACATCATAGATTACAAGGCGGAAATTGTCTGCAGTATATTCTATGAAACCATAAGATATTGGTATGACAAGGGTAATAAAATTTTCTCTGAAGAAGAAATGACGACCTCGATGCTTAAAATAATTTCTGATGGAATACTTGATTATGAAATTTCAGTTGAAGCATAATATATATTTAATAGCTAATCCCCTATTATTTCTTCATGAATTCAAAAAAGGAAAGTCAGGTTAACCGACTTTCCAATATTTTTATTCCATAAAAAATTTAAAACCCTATGGTTTTTATTTCTTAAATCCTGCTGAAACAGCCTTTGTGGGACATACCTTTACACACTCTCCGCAACGAATGCACTCGGGACTACTCTGCTCTTCATAAATCTTGACATTCATGCTGCATTGATTATAACATTTGTTGCATTTAATACATTTGTGCTCATCGACAGTATACTGGAGAAGGGAAATTTTATTAAACCCTCCGTAAATAGCACCCAAGGGGCATATATGCTTGCAAAAGGGCCTGTGTATCGCTATGGATGACAAAACTGCCAAAATCAAAATAGCCACCTTCCATGAAAAAAGCAGCCCTATCGCATTTCTTAAGCTCTCATTTCCTAAAACCAAGGGTATGCCTCCCATTAGAGTCCCTGAAGGACAAATCACCTTGCAAAACCACGGATTTCCGTATCCACCGCCAAAGGTGAGGGTAATGGGAAGTATGATTACAAAAGCCAAAAGTATCAAGTGCTTCAATTTAAGCAAATGCTTTTCTCCCTTAAAAGTTTTAATCTTCTTTTTAAGTGGTACCTTGTGAAGCAAATCCTGTAAAAGCCCGAAGGGGCACATCCAACCGCATACGAATCTGCCTATAACGGAGCCTATTATCATCAAAAAACCCAGTACATAAAAGGAGATGTTGAAATTTTTGCTCGTTGCCACCGCCTGAAGAGCTCCTATGGGACAAGAACCCAGAGCCCCCGGACAGGAATAGCAGTTCAACCCCGGCAGACATATTGCCTTAGTGGGACCTTGATAAATTTTGCTCTTTGCAAATCCCAAAGCATAACCGTTGGTAAGAGCTGTAAACAGAATTTGAAACCCGACTCTGAAATTTGAAATTTTATTTTTGCTTTTATCTTTCATTCTATGCTCCGATTCTTTTACGCAGTAAAAAATCAATCAATGCCTATGCACTCAAGACAAATTACCACGGCTTTTCTAAAGACCAACTCAACCTCTCCTCTGTATATTCCAAAGACTAAAAAAATAATCCCCAGAATTAAAAAAATCCTTCCCAATTTCATTTTTCCGCTAAAATCCTCCATAATCATTTATTGAACCTCCTTCAGAGCCTAATTTGTAAATGCTTGTCTTCCATGACATCTTAATACATGTATTTCTATTTTACCTCACAATTGGACCTTCATCCACCCTATATTGCCATCAACAGACTATGGTACGGTATTGCAAATTTGATTTTGAATGTACTTTTAGATAAAACTTTCGTATATATGGGTAGATAAACAGCATACAATTACTTTATTGGGAATTACAAAAATTTTCTCGAATAAATCGAAAAAACACCAAGGACACCGATTATAAAAAATTGCTTGCGTATTACTGTATAGGGAAGGAGGTAGGGTGAATGGAAAAAGAAATTCTTCGAAGAATTAAGGAAGCTCATCAAAGTGAAAAGGCTCACAATGAATTGATTTCAGACTATATGCCCTTCATAAAGGCCGAAACGGCAAGATTTATGGGAAAATCTCCCATGGAAGGGATAGATGATGAACTATCCATAGCCATGTTCGCCTTCCATGAAGCAATAAAAACCTACCAAGAAAAAAAGGGTGCTTTCATCACCTTTGCAAAAATGCACATACGCCATAGGCTCATAGACTTTTCCAGAAGAGAAAAAAGACATAAGAATATAATATCCCTGGATCAGCCCTTTAACGATGAAAATGGAGAAACTTTAAAGGATACCATAGTGGAAGAAAAAAACGAAGTTGAAGAATCCATGAGCTCAGATGCCATAAAAAAAGAACTGACTCATTTTTCGGAAATAATGGCGAACTACAGTCTATCCCTTAGAGATATAGCCGAAAACTCCCCCAAGCAGGAAAGAACCCTCATGGCATGTCAAGAAGCTCTTGCCTATGCCAAGAAAAATCCCCACCTCATAGAAAAAGCTGAAAAGACAGGCAAGGTTCCTTTGACGGAACTTGCCGAGGGATCGGGGGTTTCAAAGAAAACTCTGGAGAGGCACAGAAAATATATGTTGGCAATTATAATAGTTTATACAAACGGATTTGATTTCATAAGAGATCATCTCAGTGAAATATCCGCTAAGGAAGGAGGAGGACAATGAAATATCTGGTAATGGAATGTCACCCGGCCTATGCAATAGTCCTTGATGAAAAAGGTTCCTTCCTGGAAGTGGCAAATCTCAACTATGAATTAGGTGAAATCATAACGGAAATATATCCCAGAGCCGAAGAAGTAATGGAAGAGACTCCTGAAATAAAAGGCAAAAAAACACCGGAAACCTATAAAAATTTCCGCAGAATAGCCCTCATAGCCGCCTCTTTCATAATTATCTTTACAGGCTCCTTAAGAATTTGGCAAGAACATTTTAAAATCTACGGAACCCTATCCCTTTCAATAAATCCTCAAGTGAAAATATCCCTCAGCCACTCCAAGAGAGTAAGAGCTTTGGAAGCACTAAATAGCGATGGAATGCAACTCATAGAAGGAATTTCCGCCAAGGGCGAAAGGGTGGAAAAACTCACTGACGACTTGGTTCAAAGAGCTTTAGACATGGGCTACCTCAAAGAGGGAGGAAAAGTTAACATAGGAGCAAACTCACAGGACACCCGCTGGGCAAAACAGACGAAGGAAAGGGTAAAAGAAAAACTTGAGCACTTTACCCATGATATAAAAATAGAAATTACCATAAATGATGTGGAAGATCAGGGAGAAAATAATAAAAAATCCGTTTTTGATGAAACTGAAGAAATAACAATACCTCTTGTTCCCGAAACTGTTGAAAATCCGGAAAAAACTCCATCCCCTAACCTCAAGGAAAATGCACCCCCTCCCGAAAAACAAATAAAAATCCATAAACCTATGGATGATGACGACGATGATTATGACAATTTCGATGACATTGATAATGACATTGACGATGACGATTTCGATGATGACATTGACGATGATGATTATGACGATGGCGATAATGACAATATTGAATATCCCAAAAATGATGACTAAAAATATTTTCACAGACCCCACTTTTAAAAAACTCTCCACGTATCCTATATGTGTAAGGTGAAAAATGGAAAAATACAAAAATTATTTGGAGGAAAAAATGAAAAAAATATTAAACTTAATGGCAGTCCTTGTATTATCCGCAATACTGTTCACCGGATGTTCAAGCACGGGATCTGCAGCAGAACAAGGAGAAACTTCTCCCGCACAGACAGAAGATGTAAAAGTAGGATCAATTCTCATGTCAGTAAATCCGGAAATTATGATCAACTATAACCAAGAAGGAAAGGTAATCGACCTTGAATCCGTAAATGAAGACGCAAAGAAAATTTTGGAAAAATATACGGATTTTCAAGGAAAAAGCGTGGACAAAGTCCTTGAAGAACTTCTCAAAGAAATTCATGCTCAAGGATTTTTCACAGAAAAAATAGCAGGCAAAGATAAAAATATCATTCTCAAACTGGAAAAGGGATCAGTAAAACCCTCAGATGACTTTGTAGAAAAAATAACTCAATCAGTTCAAAACTCCATCAAAACCTTGGGAATGCAATCAGAACCCGTCTCCCTGGGAGATGATGACTTTGACGGGCAAGGCAAAATTACCGAAGCTACAGCAAAAAAACTCGCCGGTAAACAATTGGATATAGATGAAAAACAAATCAGCTCAATTAAAACCGCAACAGATGATGACTTCGAAATTGAAATTGATAAAAATGGAAATAAGTACAAAGTCGACTTAAACAGAAAAAGTGGAAAAATTCTACCCGCACAAGGCTTTAATGATGACCTCTATGATGATTTAGATGATGATTATGACGACTTGGATGATGACAACTATGAAAATCTGGGAACTTTCCAATATAAAGATAATGACAATGATGATAACGACTACTATGACGACAATGACGATGATTACTATGATGACAATGATAATAACGACTACTATGATGACAATGATAATAACGACTACTATGATGACAATGATGATAACGACTACTATGACGACAATAACGACAATGATTATGATGATAACAATAACGATTATGATGACAATGATGACGACAACAATAACAACGACTGAAAACAGCTCAATTGATGAATTTCATACCCTTAAAGCAACATTAGAACCGAAGACACAAAGCCCAAACTTCATCCTTTAAACTTCATTAAAAATCCTTCTTTAAAATCAAAACCGCAACAATAAAAAATATACCTGCTCCTATCCATGGAGAAAGGTATATTTTTTTGATTATTTTATCTTGTATTTATAATTTCACACTTGACATAGGTTTTGGTCCTGGGATAATAATACAGATCCGCCGTCCTTTTCCCCGAAACCTCAATCTCTTTTGGATAGGGTCTTTTTACCGGTATCTCAAGTTTGTCCGTTATTGCTATATAGATATCTTCGTTAATTGTAAACTCTTCTTCTTCCATATCGAATTCTACCAATAAATAAAAACTGTAAATATCCTCATATAGATTTGAAATAAGCTTTTTAATCGTGCCTCGCCTTTTTACAGCCTCGTTTTTAATGTCATGTACTCGCTTAAATACGGCTCTTAATGTAAAGTATAGGATTATTAAATACACAGCTATAAATACATAGTAGAGTAATTTGTCCTCATCAGCTTGCATATTACTTATAAATTCCGGTCCCAGTACCATTCCAATAAATATGTGAACAATCAAAATAAACAGAAACAAGTACAAGCTGTGTTTAAGTTTGTCCTTCCCCTGTGAATCTCTCGTCTTTGAAGATAAAATCAAAAAGATGGCAATGGGTGCAACTACAAGAGCAAAAATAATTGCAAACAATAAAATATCCATTTTCCCCTCCCACACTCATATTATCACAATCCTCCGTTACCCTTTATTCAACCTCCTTAAGAGCTGCATTTATAAATTCTTGCCAACCGTCATAATCCATGGCTCCCACCGTCGCGAAGATGATTTTTCCCTCCGAATCCACTGCAAAGGTCGTGGGTACGGCATATATGCTTTGGATAAGCTCATCTTCCATGATCTCTCCTGCACCTATCAATTGTTGATATGAAACCTCGCCCTCTTCTAAAATGGACTTTGCCTCTTCCATAATACCGTCATTTATCTGACCTCCGAATTCATATAAAAATCCCTTGACTCCCACTTCTTGGTCCTTCATATCCCTGCTTATCCTCTCCAAAACCGGCAACTCCTCGATACATGGCGGACAGGTGGTGCTCCAAAAATTTACCACCGTCACTTTATTTTCCTTAAATATTGAGGAGTCAACTTCATTTCCGTCAAAATCCTTGACATTTAAATTTTGAAAGGTCGTTATTTCCTTCTCCTCTTGAGATTGTTCTTCCTCCACCTCAGGTTGCAAAGCCACACTCTCATCGTTCTCTTCCATCTTCGTTTCATTGCCGCTGTTGCATGCACTGAGCCCCAATAGGGCAAATAAACAAAGACTCAGCGCAAAAATTTTTGCTTTATTTAAATTAAATTTTTTCATTTTATATCCTTTCCACAAAACTGCAAGAAGACAATTATACTCCGCCATAAACCCTTGCAAAAGACAGCTTGACCTTTCACCTTGTAATCCAACCTTGATCCACCCAGTACTGCCCATCTGCACTTAGGGCTTCTTTCTCCGGCACTTTACGGATAAGTCCACTATGGATCATTTTAGCCATCTGAAAATAGAATTTGATTTTGAGATTCATCTCAGCCGGCTTCAGATTTTTAAATTCTCCGGCGAATTTGCGAATTTTAGTCTCAAAACTCTCCCTTCTGCTCAGAGAGATTTCATCCCATATTACACCTTCCATCATGCCGAAGCCTATGGTCTTTACTGAGGAAATGCCCAGCAAATTGAGGCTTGTTTTTACATCTCTTTGTGCGGCTCCATTGGGTGCTCCTATGCTTTGGGTGATAATTGCCGCTCTTTTATTGAACATGGCGGGATCCGGTCTATGTACCATCCAATGTACCGCCAGATGATCCAACAGACTCTTTATATGACCCGGTGCTCTGAGGACATATACCGGATATGCAAATACGATTAAATCGGCATTTAGCATTGCATTCCACAGGGGGAAAGTCTTGTCGTAGTGAGGACATAGACTTTCGTCCTTTAAAAAGCAGAGTTTACAGCCTGTGCAATAGTTTGGCGCGTCCTTGGGAAGATAGAATTCCGTCAAACTGTCAGGTTTTAACTCATCTAAAAATATCTCCTTTAAATTAAAAGTACATCCCCTTTGCTGCGTTCCGTTTATTAAAGCACATTTCATTACAAAAAATCCCCCTTTTCTATCTATAATATGGTATCTTTGTTCCGGCAATGATGCGGACAATGTCTGCGGCTAAAATGAGCAGGATTGAAATAATTGTATTTCTATCTTCCTTTTTCATTTTATCCTCCCTTTTATTTTTATAAGGCATGATCGAAGTGAATAGATTCGCCCTGTAATTATAATATCGGAAAAGTACACTCCTTCAATTTTTTTGATGTCTTTTCCACAGGTATATGCCTATAGCTATATATATGAGCACCTGTAATGCTCCGGCTATAAAGTTCAAGCTCACGGAGAGTTCTATGGTAATTCTCGACAGAAAATTGTGCGTACCATGAAATATTATGGGAATCATCAAAGAAGATGAGTCTAATAAAATCATAATTGTAGTAAGGGAAAAAGCAAGCGCCAAAATAATTTGTAGGATTGTATCTATTAACGGTGCTCCGGACATAAGGTTGAAAATATGTCCTATGGAGAAAAGCAGGCTTGTGACGACCACCGCTTTATTTATGCTCTTATCTTTTAATATATTGAAGATCATCCCTCTGAAATAAAGTTCTTCCGTAAATCCCACAGCAAATGCGAAAATGAAGTATTTAAGTATATCGTCAAGGTTGATGCCCGGTTTTAAACCGAATAAAAGCACTGCCCCTTCAACGATTGCCAAGGGGATTAGATAGTTGTAATTTGATGGTTGCGGTGTGCTAAGCCCTATTTCTTCAACTTCTGTAAAGTGAGCTTTAGCAATGATCAGACCTATTATTCCTCCAAAAATGAAAAAAATCCCTTGAATTAAATCCGCATCGCTTCCGGCGATTTCCATAATGTATATCAAAACACCTGATGTTATGGGAAAAATTAAAATTAAAACAGTTAGCAAAATTGAATATAAATAGGGTTTAAATCCCATGGGCCACCTCCTCAAATCAAGGACTTTATATAATTTTATTTTAACACAAATAATGTTGAGAATGCTCCTTCAAATTATTTAATGCAGCCGCTTGAAGTTAAGGGTTTATTTAATGGCAGACTGACCGCAAAGGCTTTGGTATAGCCTGCAAAGGGCTGTTCTATTTTAATCTCGCCTCGGTACTTCTCCACTAATTTTAATACTATCGCCAATCCAAGACCGTGTCCCTTTGTGGAGCTTCGTGAGGTATCCTGTTTATAAAATGCTTCAAAAATACGATCATCCTTTAACAATGCTCCTGAATCCGCCACCGACAGGACCACATGATTTTCCTCAACTTGAAGGCTTAAGCCGACGCTCACTCCGGGCGGATTATGTTTGATTGCGTTGATCAATAAATTCTCACCGATTCGTTTAAAGTCCATGGGGTTGATGGGGTAGTGAATATTTTCGGCGATATCCGGCTCCAAGTTAACTTCTCTGTTCTCTATGAGCGAGTAATCCTGTGCCACCAGATTAATCAGACATGCGGATATGTCCGTCATCTCTTTGTGAGAATTCTCGGACTCCCTGAGCAAGCCGGAATAGGTCATCAAATCTGTCAATAGCGCCACCATCTCATCGGTCTTGTCTTTTATCAAACGGTATGTATCCCCTCGTTTTGATTGTTCGACTTTGCCGTCCGATAGAGCCTGTGCATAGCCCTTGATAATTGTCATTGGCGTCTTCAAATCATGGGCGATTGATGAGTAGAGAATTTGTTCACGCTGAACCTGTTCACGGATTTCTTCGTCCATGTAAATCTTGAGTTGCCTTTGGAAGTGTCTTGCCACCAGAAATACGGAACCTAAAAATACTAAGAGATTCCCTACTGTCATTAAAATTAGAAAATTAAATTTATAAATCGCGATGTATTTTTCTAAAAAATAGTCGAAGATTCCATTGGTTATGGCGTTGAAAAACGCTAAAAAGAAAAAGTGAAGGATGAAGGAGCGAATTATCATGTTTTGTAATTTTTTCATGATTGCCACCTGTATCCTATCCCCCTGAGGGTTTCTATAGGTTCGGGACCCACCATTTGACGAAGGCGGTTGATGATGACTCTGATGGAGTTATCATTGTAGAAATATTCTTCTTCCCAACCCACTCTGTAAATCTGTTCCTTGGTAAATACTCTTTGAGGTTTGCTCATTAACAGCTGAAGAACCGCCAATTCAACCTTGGTCAGATCATGGATCTCTTGAGCGACTGTGACTTGACAGCGGTTGATATCCAAAGTAATTCCATCTCGTTGGATTTTTTGAGTTTCCTGCGTATTTTGTTTAAGACGGCTCTTGACTTTGGCTACGACTTCCAAAGGCTCAAAGGGTTTGGCGATGTAGTCGTCCGCTCCTATATCGTAACCTTTTAATTTATCCCTAAGGCTGTCAAGGGCTGAAATAATAATTAAGGGAATATCCAATTTATCTCTCAACAGACTTATTAATTCAAATCCGTTGATGGAAGGCATCATGACATCTATAAGAGCAATATCGACAGATTCTTGAGTCAATATGTCATAGGCTTTCTGTCCGTCATTGGCGTAATATATCTCATAGATATCGGAATCGAAGTATAGGGATAATAAATCGATGATTTCCTGTTCATCGTCACAGATTAATATTTTATATTTGTTCATTGCTCATCCTCCTAAACCCAAAAATTATAGAGTTGATAAAAATACACAGCCATGGGCATGATGAGGGGCCAAGTCACCGGTAGCGGTGAATTTTCCTCGCCCTTAGTCCTATTATATATCTGATGAAAGAAATTGAGAAGAATCACCGCGGAGGAAAGGACACAAATCAAAGCGGTTACAAACAACTTTCTTTTTGAATAACTGTCGGCCAAAATCCATAAGTAGATAAATGTCATTGATATGAGACTGCCGGCTATATGGCTGATCATTCCCGGAGTCATCACTTTGAAGCTTCTACCCCTTAATAACTGAACAAGTAGATAAATAATTCGACAGACCATGGCGACAAGGTTTAGCAGCATGGCCAATAGCAAGGTGTATGCCGAGATAATCTCCCAACAACTCAGCGGTTCATAATCCGCAGTAAAGGTCTCTAAGCCACCCCCTGCTTTTTGCACCGTTTGATAAGCAAGACCGTTGCCGTTATCGAAATGATAGCGATGATTTCCCATGTTAGTGATTGTAACACCTACTAAGGGTATTTGAAAAACTCCCTCTTTATCGGTGGATTTTATGGGAAGAAGGCCGGAAAGATACTTGATAAATCGAAGAGTTCCTCTCTCAATTGTTCGTCGACTTACATATATGCCGGAAATATCCGGACTCTCTTGAGCCTCGGGATTACTCGTGCCGAATAATAGTGGAGCGAATCCGTAATTATATGCCGTTTCCCCCGGTTCGTTAGTCATGACGGCATACCCTGTTTGCGTCTTGGGCTCAAACCAAAAGGACGATGTAAAGCCTTGAGTATTACCGCTATGCCCTATGAGGTGCTCAGTATCGTCAAGGGATAACAGTCCGTGATGTACCTTTGGCAATCCGTCTTCATAAAGGGCTGAAGCTTCTTTCATATCTTCAAAGGTAGAAGCTTCCTTAAAGAAACGCGGGTGATCCTTGGTAAATTCCGTGGCGAAAATCAGAAAATCATCAAAGGTTCCTGCGCAGGCTCCGGCAGGATATAGACCTACATGCAGTATGGAAGTCCCCAAACTTTCATGGTCTTCACTGGTGTAGTAATAGGATTTGGACTTGGGCCTGTTTTTTTGGGCATAGGGATTGTCCGACCAATCTGCAGCTACGGCTGTATGTTCCATTCCCAAAGGTCTAAAGATATTTTCTCGGACATAATCATAAAATTTTTGTCCTGTAAGTGATTCCACCACATAGGCAGCTAAGGCAGGTGTCCAATTATTGTAAGCTGTGACAGTTCCAGGTTCATAAATTTGTACAGGTTCACTGTCTATTAAGAGCTGATCCAAGGGCGGGATGGCTTCATTTTCTTCGTACTCAGTTTTGACGCCGAGTTCTTGAAAACTCGACTGCAGATTCATTATATCCATAAAGGTGATGGGATGAGGATATTTTAACTCAGATGCAAAGTCCTCAGGTAGATAGGTCTTTACATCCTCTGTCAGATCAATCTTGCCCACCTCTTCCAACTGCATCAGTGATATCCAAACCAAAACTTTGGAAACGGAACCCCATTCGTAAATGGCATCTTCATTGGCAGGAACTCGGTTTTCAACGTCTATGTAACCGTATTGAGTTTTATGGACCATCTCACCCGCCTTAAAAACTCCCATGGAGACTGAAGCGGTGCCTTCCTTGCGTTCTTCGATAAAATTATCGACATTCTGAGATATACGATCCAATCCGCCGGCTTGAACTATCTCTCCGCCACCGAAACTTGTCAGCATTATTGTAATTAATAGGAATATACTTAATTTTTTCATTGAATTCTCCTCCTTAAAAATCAGTATACTAAAGCTCTATTAATCCAAGATTAGCTGACATTAACCGAATATTAATTTTTTGAAATTTTAATTTCCGCTGTGTATGTGTGATCTGTATCTATTCATCAATTTCCTATGTGCTTTGTTTACAAGTTTTATTATTGTAATTGCTCTTTTATCAAAGCTATGACACGCTTATCCGTGGGATAATCACCATGGTCAATATCCGGAAATGTCAGTAATTTTGCCCCATTGTACAATCTCCGCACTTTTTCTTGAAGGTCCGCTCCTAAGGTGTTGTCGGCTTGCGAAGCGACGATAGTTACAGGACAAACTGTCTGTTTCGCATACTGATCGACCCTAATATCGTCGGAAATAAAAGCCTTAAAGGGTCCTTGGAAAATCGGGATGATTTTATTATAGAGATCTGATAAGTCCCTATATCCCGCCAATAAAATCAAGGAATCGCAATCTCTTGCCGATGCGAGATATGCCGCCATGCCACATCCGTAACTATGTCCTGTTACAACGATTTTTCTTGAGGGATATCGAGCTTTACAATAATCAAAAAAATCCGTTGCAGGCTTTTGCATGGTGGATAAATCCATTTTCCCTTGACTGTCTTGTGTGCCATAATAATCAACCGCCAAAAAAGGTACATCATAATAAAGGGAATACTTGGCTACGCAATTATAGGCTATGTCACCCGAGCCCCCGAAAAATAAAATAATCGCCTTTGAATCCAGAGATAAATTATGACCATAGCCTGTGAGTTTGTCGGTATATTCAATTTTTTTCGGTGTGATGATAGGATCGGAAACTTGACGGTCTCCCTTGTAAAAATAATAGGAAACTTCTTGTAAAATCGCATTGGAAGCAAATCCTATAATCAACAAAAACATGAGTATTTTTAAAAACAGTCTGATTTTTGCCATTGGAATTCCTCGCTTTTCACGGATTATATCAGATTGAACCGTGACAGAACAAATGCAACAAAGAAATATATGTATTAGCCCCACATCTTTTATAATTTAAAAAAAATAAGGGCGGTCTAATCTATTTTTTCCAGTAATTTCAGCCAACGTCGCTGACGGTGAGCATAAAAAATCTTACTCCAAAGGTAAATAAAGCAAGTCTTCCAACCTGCATATAGTTCAACCTCATCTGTATAAAGAATGGTATTACTGTCAACTTCTTTTAAAATAATGCGATGATTCCACACAGGTACCAAGGGATTGCCCTCATGTGTATAGATTTTATAGTTTTCTCGATTGAAGTCAATGACCTTGATTGTATGCACACCCAAGGGAATAATCCCAAAAATTTTAAGCTGAAATTTGTATATCTTACCTTCCGCCCATGAAAAATTATCATCAGTAAAAGAGTTGAAGTCCTTTACCGCCTCAAAGGACATCATTGGTTTTGCGATGTATTTGAGGGTGTTTATATCCAACAATTTTGTAAAGACTTCTGTTTTAGAACCGGGTAGCAAGGATGATCCAGTCATTGTTCTTGTTCTTACTCGGGTATCGGTTTTCATTTTTTTCATTCCTTTTTTTACTTTGTAGCTTATTTTGACTGTAATAATAAATTAATAAAAATAGCTATGGCTGAAATTATGAGATAAATCGGTTTTTTTGATATGAACTGCGTAAAGGGAAATAATAAAAGGAGAAACTTCAGGATCCAATACAGATTTCCGGAAATTTGATACTTCGCCTTAGGAGAGAAAAACAACGCCCAAATTAAAGCAAAAACAGCAAAGGCTACAAGAGCAAGTAATATTTTTTGCCATCCTTCACTTGGAAGGGAATATGCCCAACTGCATAGCAGTGCAAGTGATAGTATTTCGATTAAAAAGGACACTACATCATTTATTCCTATCATTAAATATGCTCCTTTTCTGATATAAGGGGGAGTTTCTTTCTTTTTGTAGGTTCTTTCGTTGAGTTTTCATAAAAGCCATTTACATAATTTTATTCTACTTCTCAATCTCTTTTAATTTTTAAAGCTATTTATATTATATCCCATTCTTGCATATATACTTAATCAGATTTTTTGTCTGTACTTGAAAAATACCATTGTGCTTGCTAAACTGAAAAAAGGAGGGGTATTATGATCGATAAAAGTTTCGGAAAAGATATTTTAGTTGATAATCTTAAAAAGTTTACTAATCTTTCTGATTTGCAAATTAATAATATGCTCGAGAGCATCCCCATTGTATCGTTAAAAAAAGGTACTGTTTTGCTACATCAGGGGATGACTCCTGAGTTTAATTATTTTTTAATACAGGGCTGTATCCGTCAATTCGCCGTTGATGAGGATGGAAAGGAAGGGACAGTGAATTTCTTTTTGGATGAAGAGTCTATAAATATGTTCAGCTTTATGAATTCTGAGGGTCTGTCCCTTTATAGTTTAGAGTGTTTGGAGGATTGCCTTTTGGTTGAATGTCCCGACTTGGATAATAATCCTGCAAAGGATGATTCTCCCGAGATAAGCAATATGAAGAGAATGTTTTTTGAAAAACAATACACTGAAATACAAAAGGATTTAACTTCTTTTAAATTACACAGAGCGGAGGAAAGGTTCGCTCTGCTGGTTAATAACCGTCCCGACTTGTTGGATAGGGTTCCTCAGGTATATTTGGCAAGTTATCTGGGAATTACTCCTGAAACTTTCAGCCGTTTTAAAAAGAAGCTGGATATCTGATTTCTTTTTCTTTAAATCCCTTGAAAATTAACCAAAGGGGAAATGCAATTTCAAAAATCGCTCCGGGTCCGAAGAGCAACATGGGAGCTATTTGCGATTTGCCTACTACATTGACGATTGAATATATCGCCAAGCTCAGGTATCCGACAGTTCCAAGAGTCATCAGCCAACTTGGTCCTATATTTTTTCTTCTTAGATGATTAAAGAAAAACACACTGTATATTCCTAAAATCAACATTGATAGGTTGAAAAACATTTGGTGAATTTCAATGGAACCGTTGTATGCTTTTATGGATAATATTCCGCCAAGGGCTAAAAGAACTCCTTCAAGAATTCTCGATATGAGATAATAAAAAGTCATTTTTTGAAATTGTTTTTTAAATCTTAAATGAATACATATTCCGATTATAATTACCGCTATACTATTTACAAATTCTAATATCAAACCCTGAGATATCAAGTTCGAAGGGTTTTGAATGAAATCTCCCTTGGTTAATTCACTCTCTACTATGAAACTTCCAATTGAATAACTTAATGTTGCCACTAAAAAAGCAATGCCTGCCGTTATTTCATATATGCGATTCTTATTCATTTTATTATACCTCCTTCATAAAAGATTATTAGTTTACTTAATAGTAAGCTTTTTTTATTTAGTAAACATTGATTTAAATCAAGTACTTACAATCAATCAAAATTATTTTAAGGTTTTTGTTGCTGTCAATGACGGATTCTTTACTTTTACTGTTGCCGTAGATTACAACCTTATGTTTTATCGATAAATTGGGAGAAAGAAAGCTTTGATATTACAAAGACAACGAATGAAAAAACAGTATTTGCGAAAATCACATTTTGAAAAGTAAAAAATAAAATACTAAAACCTCTTGCAACTTCCGGACAAATGTTGTATCGTAATTATAGACCGACTGTCGGTTTAGAAGGGAGCGCCTATGAATCCGAAAGATAGAAAGAATATGATTTTGGATGTTGCTGAAAAATTGTTTTATGAGAAGGGTTATGACCAAACTTCTACGGCAGAAATTATTAAGAAGTCCGACATCGCCAGAGGTACTCTTTATTATTATTTTTCAAGTAAGGAAGACATCTTGGATGCGGTTATAGAAAGAAAAAGTGAAGAAGTTTTTTTCAATGCGAAGAAAATTGCTCTTGATAAGAGCAAAAGAGCAGATATAAGACTTATCGACACTTTGATTTCTTTAAATAGCAACGGCAGACAGGAAGAAAAGGAACTTGACCAAGTTCACTCCACTCAAAATGCGTTGATGCGCAAAAAAATAAATGATTATATAGTAAAGTATGCAACCCCATTTTTCACAGAAATTGTCAAGGACGGCATTGAGCAAAAAATTTTTGATACTAAATATCCTAAAGAATGTGTTGAAATGATTCTTATTTATGTAAATGTCGCCTTCGATTACATGGCACAAAATTCCGATGAAGAAGAAATGATGATAAAGTTTCAAGCTTTTTTCTACAATATTCACAAATTGTTAGGTGCAAAGGAAGGCAGCTTGGACTTTGGAAGGATATTAGAATAGATCATGAAAAAACAATTCAACAAATTTTTCTTATTATGGATCGGACAATTTATCGCTTCGATAGGACATGGTCTGAGTGCATTTGCCTTGGGAGTATATGCTTTTTCAACTTCACATTCAGCACTTGATTCATCCATGGTCATGCTGCTTGGCTTTTTACCTTCTGTGCTTTTATTGTTACCCGCCGGAGTTTTGGCTGACAAATACGATAGAAGATCGATGATGATTTTAGGTGATGGCCTTTCAGCTTTGGGTATTTTATTTATATTAATGATGAAGATGCAAGGAAATTTGCAATTGATTCATGTGTATGTAGGAATTGTTATAAGTTCTGTCTTTTCATCTCTTATACAACCGGCTTATCAAGCTACGGTAACTGATTTGCTAAGTGAAGAGGAATACAGTCGAGCCAGTGGAATGGTTCAAATCGCTTCTTCCGCCAGATATCTGATATCTCCTGTGCTTGCGGGCTTTTTATTGGAGCGTTTTAATATTGAACTTATACTGTCCATTGATATTTGCACGATTTTTATTACTGTTTTAACAAGCTTTGTTGTCAAAAAAAATTTGCCTAAGAAAGAATCGGTGGCTGAAAAAGATTTCTTTAATAATTTGCTAAGTGCATGGAAAATATTGAGAAAAAACACGGGTGTTTATAAATTGACTTTGATTGCAAGTTTCTTAACTTTTTTCATCGGGATTATACAAACTCTGGCAAGTCCATATTTATTGAGCTTTTCAAATGCCGAAACCCTTGGAATAATCTTGTCCCTTTCATCTGTAGGTATGCTTGTGAGCGGAATAATTATAGGAATTTTTCCAATTAAAAGAAATTTTGTAAGACTTCTTTCCCTCTCCCTGTTCTTTGCGGGAATATTTATGATGAGTTTTGGATTTAGTGAAATTATAACAATAATAACTGCAAGCGGTTTTCTCTTTTTTGCGACATTGCCCATAGCTAACGCCTCTTTGGACTACCTTGTCAGAACAAATATTGAAAATACCTACCAAGGCAGAATTTGGGCTTTTATAGGCTTCATTTCCCAGATGGGTTATGTAATCGCCTATCCCTTGGCTGGAATTTTGGCAGATGAGATATTCACTCCCGCTCTATCGGATAAAGGATTTTTATCAAACAGTGTGGGATTGTTAATAGGAACCGGCGATAGTAGAGGAATTGGATTTTTGATTATATTAGCCGGCATATCCTTATCCTTTTTGGCAATATCGGTAAATAAAAACAAGGAAATTAGGAATTTAGAAAAGGGCTTAAAGACAGGAGGATCAAATGAATCTTAAAATTTTCTTTAATGATTTTAAAAAAAATAAATTGATAAATTCTTCCATAATAATTTTTATCGCTATAAGCGCTATGTTTGTCACCTTCGCATTTTTAATGGCCTTCAATCTTTTCGGTTCCATAGAAAACTTAATGGAAAAGGCCAAAACTCCGGATTTTTTACAAATGCACTCAGGAGAAATCGATTTGGAAAACTTGGAGAATTTTTCCAAAAATAATAAGAATGTCAAAGATTACCAAACTCTTGAATATCTCAATATTGAAGGAGATAAGATTGAAATAAATGGTATCAGCCAGGATAAAGCTGTTCAGGACCTCGGTATTGTGTATCAAAGTGAAAGATTTGACTTTTTGTTGGACCTTGACAATCAGGTTATTGATGTCGACGATGGTGAGATTTATCTACCTCTGATGTATTTTAAAGAAGGATATGTAAATATCGGAGATCCGGTGAAAATCTATGACAAGACCTTCAGCCTAAAGGGATTTTTCAGAGATTCTCAGATGAACTCCAATCTATCGGGATCCAAGAGAATTTTACTGAGCAAAAAAGATTTTGAAAGTTTTAAGGATAGAGGAAGACTTGAATATCTTATAGAGTTTCTTCTCAATGACAGAGAAAAAATGACCGAATTTGAAAAAGACTATTTAGACAACATACCTGAAAAAAATGGTCCCAAGGTCACATATTCGATGTTTAAGATGATAAACGGCTTAAGTGACGGATTATTAATTGCAATCATTTTACTTGCGAGTTTTTCAATACTAATAATTTCATTTTTGTGTATCAGATTTACTCTGCTGTCTAAAATTGAAGATGAGTATCGTGAAATAGGCGTTATGAAAGCCATAGGAATTAAGTCCAAAGAAATAAAAAAACAATATCTCAACCAATATCTGTTTATGACTTTAATCGGATTGCTTTTAGGCTATTTAACGGCATTGCTCTTCAGAGAAAAAATCCTTGAAAATATCCATCTGTATATGGGAACAAGTCAATTTTCAAGTCTTGTACCACTATTTAGCATCCTGGGAATCATACTGTTATTTTTAATAATTATCACATACATCAACAATGTCTTGAAGAAAATAAATAAAATAACTCCTGTTCAAGCTATCAGGGACGGAGGTTCCGCCTATGCGAAATCAACTGAAAAGAGTCTGTCCATTGGCAATTTGGGATTTTCAAAGGTAAATCTATCCCTTGCTCTTTCTGACCTATATGCAAGAAAAAATCAATATCTGACTGTTTTGTTGGTCGTACTCATTTCTACATTTCTAATAGTACTTCCTCAAAACATCAACAACACATTTAGCCATCCCAGCTTTGTTACTTATATGGGAATAGGGCAAATTGATTTAAGCTTGGAAATAGGCGAAGAAATGTATTCACCGGAAAAAGAAAAGACTATAACCGAATTCATCGAAGAGGAAAAAAATGTCTCAAAATTCACTCTTATGAAGACAAATGATATAGCTGTAAAACTTCCAAAGGGTGAAAGTGCCTATATCAGAACGAGCTTTGGAGACCACGAAGCCTTTCCCATAAAATATTCTGAGGGTAGGGGACCGGAAAAAGAAAATGAAATAGCATTAACCACTTTGTATTTAGAGGATTTAGATCTGAAAGTCGGGGACAGTATATCTTTGGAAAACGGCAAAAAAATCGAGATTGTCGGTGAATATTCCGATATATCCAATGGAGGAAAAACCGCCAAGGCTATATTTCCTACCAACTTCGACAAATCAAAGCTCACTTATTATTTATTGGTCAAGGACAAGGGTGCTCTTGATGAAATGACAAAAAGATATAATGAAAGATTTCCCGAGGCAAAAATCGCTTCTGTAAAAGACTATATAGACCAGTCCTTCGGCCCCTTGCTGGGTCAAATCAACAAAGTGTCGGTGGTATTGCTGATTGCTTGTCTATTGGTGATATCTTTAATCACCATGCTTTTTGCAAGGCTATTGATAGCAAAAGATAAAAGACAGATTTCAATTTTAAAATCCATCGGATTTAATAATAATGAAATTTCAAGGCAATATATTTACAGATTCCTTTGTCTGCTTGTAATTGCATTGCCCTTGGGAATTATACTTGCAAATACATTAGGAAGCGTATTTGCATCTGCAATACTTTCAAGTTTCGGGGTAAGATCCATAAAATTTGTGATAAATCCTCTGACTATATATTTTTTAATACCGCTTTCGGTAATAGCGGTGACTATAATTTTTAGTAAATTATCGACATATAGTATAGCGAGCTTTAAATTATCTGATTATATTAAGGAGTAAATTAATGAAACACATACTAATTGGAAAAAATATTTTCAAGTCCTTTGATAATGAAGAAAAAAAAGTGTCTGTTTTAAATGATGTAAATATTGCCATAGAATCAGGAGAGTTTCTGACAGTAATGGGTCCATCAGGCTCAGGGAAATCCACCCTGCTCTACTCTGTAAGCGGTATGGACTCCATAGACAGCGGCCAGGTACTTTTTTGCGGAACTGACCTCAGCACTCTGAAAGATGATGAGATGTCCGAGATAAGAAGATCTAAAATGGGATTTATTTTCCAACATCCCACAATGCTGAAGAATTTAAACATCATAGACAACATAACCCTCCCTGCTATGAAGGGAGAGAACAGTAAAAAAGAAGAAATTATTGATAAAGCAAAAACCATAATGAAAAGGATTGGAATTTCAGAACTTGAAAATAGGGAAATATCCAAGGTTTCAGGTGGACAACTTCAAAGGGCAAGCATATGCAGAGCTTTAATTACCGACCCTTTAATAATCTTCGGCGATGAACCCACAGGAGCTTTAAACAGCAAAAATACAGAGGAAATTATCAAGATTTTAAAGGACATCAATTCCTCCGGCACCACGATAATGCTTGTGACTCACGATCCGAAAGTCGCAAAAATAAGCCATAGAGTGCTTTTTATGAAAGACGGACAAATAGCCGATGAAGCCGAGTTTTTAGGAAAATCCGATGATGAAAGAGAACAAATTCTATTAGAAAAAATGCGTGAATTAAATATATGATTTAAGAGAGCGCAATATTATAAACCTCTCACACAAAAATATACCTTTTCACCACTATTTGACACATAAAAAATGAACTTCTTTATCTGATAATCAGACTTAAAAGTTCATTTTATTATGTGTTTTTATAATTTAAATTAAATCAACTATCGCGATTTTATATAAATTGCTCAGTTTATTTTAATTGCTAAAAGTTCCTTATAAAAAGATTCACAACTCTATTCAATGTGCTTTTATTATTGCTGTTGCGACTTCCAGCATCTCCACCGCCATGTTGAAGTTATCGCCTATGAGATTAAAGACTGCATCTTCCGAAAGAACACCGCATTTTAAATCCGTGGGAAATTCTCCCTTATCAAAGCTTTCAACATCCCTTAAATATTCTCCCTTTAAGTAATAGTCTTTCAACTCGGAATACTCTTTCTGATGTTGTTTGAATTCATCAAGAGCCTTTTTTAGTCTGCCCAGTCTGAGATTATGTTCGTCAAGGATTTTTTCCATTTTTTCTATTTTTTTAATACGTTCGGGAATACTCATTATTTCACCATCCATTAGTTTTATAAAGCCTTTCCCATAAAATGGGGTGCTTCTTTGGAAACATATGCAATTTCTAATTCTACCTAAACATGAAGTAGTAAATTAAAAATAAAACAACAATTCCTATAAATACCGATATCAAGCTTGAAGGCTTGTCTTTTTTAGTATTCTCATCAAGATTTTCTCTTTTATTTCTTATATCTACTTGAGTTTCATCTTTTTCAACTACTTCATCCAAAGCTTCCGCCCTTGCTTGCTCTTTGTTATTTTCAACTATCTCTTTTTTATTATTAACGGTAAAATCTTCACTTGTATCAACAAAACCTAAATCAGATAATAATTGATTCTCTCTCGCCTTCTCCTTATCTATAAATTTCTCAGCTTCTACTAAAGCCTCTCCCTTTAAATTAACCGCAAGTTCTTTAACTGCTTCTTGATTCCTTAAGGCATCACATACATCTCCTAAAACTCCCTGTCTCTTCTTTGCGTCTTTGTGATGCTTCAATTGACTTTGAGTAATATGCTCGCTGAAGAATTCTGAAATATATCTGTATTTCTTGCTTTTTAATCTAATTCTATGAACATAAGGAAAATTAAATCCCTCCATTTGCCACAATGATTCTAAAGTAAATCTGTACCAATTATGAAGCCTTTCATCCATTAGATAAATCCCGTCTATGTTGTGCCAATCAGTTATACTTAAACTGTTAATAAATAAGTTTAAACCATTCTTTAACTCTTCTACAGTTTTATTGTCCTTTAAAACTTCCAATAATCTTTCTTCTTCTTTTTTTCTTTCAGCCACTAAAGCATTTCTAAGAGCCAATTCTTCAGTATCTCTGACTTTATCCCATTGTTGAGTTAAAACATCCAGTTCTCTGAGCAGTTCCGCATCTCTTCCCTTTTGTCTGAATATGTCTTGGATTTGAGTATAAAAAGACGGTGATAATATGGGCTTGACTAAAGAAATTAGAGCTCGAAAACTTCTGATAGAAACCCTGTATTGGTGGACTGATTCTATCTCCGATGGATTTTCTATATAGTTATCCAAATTTTTTAGTATTTTCTTAAATCCCTCTTCAATTTTCGGAAGCATTAATTCCTGTAAAGAAATGCCTGTTTCTTGTCTGGAGGGAACCATAATTTCTTCAGGATAAGCAAAAAATATCCAGTCCTTGGCCTTATATGACCAAAGGATAAACTCTTTGCCCATATTGTCAACTTCTGATAAAACAGCCATTGATTTGTTAAAATCTATGTTTACACCGGTTTTATTATATAAATCGCGGGATAGTTTTTCAGGACCATCTACAATAATCCTATATTCTTCCTTTGGATATGAAGATATTTCTTCTAAAGGTCGTAGGTCTGTATTTCCTATTATTTTTGCAAAATCCTCTGCTAAACTCCTATAATTGTCAGCATAGTAAAGTTTTTTTCTGTCTTCAGGCATTGAAAGCGCTAAAGCTTCAACTCGCTTAATCCTTTTCTCTCGTTTTTGATAATCGACATTATGCAAACTAAAAGGATGTAATCTTAAAGTAAACATCTCATCACCCCATTCATATGTGTAAATATATATTATACTATAAAAAGTACATCTCTTATTTATTATGTGTTAAATAGAATTTAAATAATAATATGTTTGTTAAAATTTTATTCTATTTTTAAAGTATTTGAAAAAATGCAAAAGCTTTTTAATTTCAAAAAAACTTTTGCATTGATTGATTTATTTTTAAAGTTTATTTATAAAATTCTATATTCTCTTGGGTTAACTCTTATTTGATACCAGTCTTCTATGCCATTATTTTTTCTTTCATAGTCATGATTATAAGATGCTTCCATTAATTCATAGTATGCCCAGTGTTTGTTGATTAAGTCTATATCTGTAAACTTAGCTGCTATGGCTGTAAGTTCTCCCCTTGTTATGAGTTCATCGCCTTTAAAGGTTTCATCCGAACCCTTTGTTATATTTTTGTCTTGTAAGAATCCCACATAGTCTGAGTATCAATCTGTTGGTTGAAGATCTTTAAATTAAGTAGAATATATTTGTCCTTCTTTTATATAATAACTATTTTTTTGCAGAGTATGAAGTCTCCTTTAACCATCCACCGAAAAATAGTTCAAGTCTTCAAAATTATTATTGGAAAATTCAAAGGTGAAGATATGCCAAGAATCAAAGGACTGATCACAATAGGTCACTGTTTCATTTTCAGGGTTAATAATCGGCTTTCCAATCTTATTCTCTACATCTTCCCTGGTGACATCTCCATATATTTCCCGGAGGTTTGGCAGGATAAAATCAAGGATTCCATCAAAATTCTCGTGATAAGAATCAGCTAAAACTTCTACTATCTCATGAAAGTTCTCCTTGGGCAGTTCATCCCAAACAAAAATCAAATCTTCATATGCATATGTATATTGCTGTAAACTTTCATCAAAATCCATTTCCCTTACCCCCTTTAAAATAAATATATTTTCTCAATCCCTTTCCTATTTTATTTATTTGTTTATATTATACTCTTTCCAAATCCATTAAAATACTTAACAATATAAAAATCATATAACGTTCTTGGATTGCTAATTTTGATTTTCATTCTTGGCTTTTAAACTCATTTTCCACATCATTTTCCCCATGGACAATGGGAATCGGTAACAAATCAGCATTTGAATTTTTTGCATCAAGGAGTGGCAAATCAGATAGTCTTTGGACCAGATATGGTCAGCTAATCCTCTGCCTACCCTCCCGGCATCGACCATAAATTCTTGGGGAATGGCAAGCCCTGAAGATGACACGGTCTTAGTTAAAGGTGGATGCATAATATGGAAGCTTATATTGTATGCTTGATTTTCAATAGCCAAACACTTGGCGAGAGATTCAATGGCCCCCTTGGATGAAGCGTAGGGGGAAATATTGCCATAGCCGGTGACTCCGACTCCCGAACTCGTAAAGATTATTCTGCCTTTCCGAGCGCTTCTCATGACAGGTAGGACCAGCTTAGCCAAACGCAAGGCTCCAAAGTAGTTTATATCCATGACTTGCTTGTATAAAGCATAATCTGAATCAGGTTCACTGTCAAAGCTGCATAGACATGCATTGTGAATAGCACAATCAATGGAATTAAATTTTACTAATGTCTCCTCGACCCCGGCTCTAATTGAATTTTCGTCCTTGGCATCGGCAACCACACTGAGTAATTTACCGGGATATCTTTGTTTTAAGTCCTCTAACTGATCGATATTGATATCTAAAATTGCTAATTGATGATTTAACTCAAGTAGCCTTTTTGCCATGTAATAGCCAATCCCTTGGTTGGCACCGACAATTAAGATTGTAGCCATTGTTGACATACTCCTTTACTATTCTATCTGACCTTTGGCTCTTAATTATTTTTACTATAATATAATTATAAATGAAGATATTAATCTTAAAAACAATATGTATTGCGAAAAAACATTCTTAAAATGTAAAAAATCCGTCTTTCCTGAATTTTCTTCTGAAATATTAATTGAAAGGGATGTTAAGCGATATGTTTTCAGTTGTATTATCCTTTAATAAATCCATGCTTATATTCCATAATTTATCTTGAAGAGCTTCGTCTAACACCTCTTCATTTTCCTTTATTTCCATAAATTTTCTTAAGGCTTTCATCTTCTGTTTAATAATCGTATTTATAGCTGAATGTAACGATTGGCTTTTACTATTCCTTGAAAACGTCATAGGGAGCACTTTCATCAAAAGCTTTTCTTCTGCTGCAAATTGCAACCTCATCAATGTGGTTGAAAGCTTCGCGGATATTTTTTGTATAACCATTGTGACCTGTGCAGATCATCTCAACCCTTCTCTCCTCTGCAAAAGACTTGAGTTTATGCAGCGACTTCTTATTTAGGGTAGAGTCCTGATTAAAAAACTCAAAGAAACCATAACCACCTTCCTTATTCAAGGCCAGGCAGTCTCCCGTGATTAGTATTTTCTCATCGACCAGATAGCAGCAATGCCCCAGGGTATGGCCGGGAATATGAATGACCTCAACGGATATTCCATCTATGTTTTGCTTTTCTCCATCCTTTAGGAGTTGATATCCCTTTTGTAAACGAACGCAGTTTTTTATTTTGAGTCCCAAACGATAAAAGCGATGTTGTTTTCCCGTCACATAGACCTCTTCTTTTTCACCTAAATATACAGAAGCCTTCGGGAAGATGATACGCCCGGAGGGATCCACCCCTCCTGCATGGTCCACATCTGCATGGGTGAGAAAAACCGCTTTAACCCTGTCAGGATCAAGAGAAATCTCAGCAAACTCCCTGTCGATTCCGGAATAATTGAGATGGCCGGAATCAAAGGCGATTGTAGTACCATTTTTGCTATAAAGCCAGATATTTACATCCCACTGGCGTATACAGCCAAGCTCGGCGCTAATCCAACCGGTATTCTCAGGATGTATGCATTTTGTTCCTCGAAGAAAATGGGGTTTGATATAATGGTCAAAAAAATAAATGAGCTTCATCGATAAACCTCCCTTTTGTTCCATTAAAGTAACTCCGCTTCAATGTTTGCAGTATCAAATACTTCTTTTATTTTATCAAAATTACTGCTCATAACAATTGCTTTCTTAAGCTTTGGAAATTGTTTCAATTCTGACAAGGTTATTTCATTCAAGTCAAAACTACCATCTTCTCCATCCCACAATGGAATGATGTTCATATACACATCATTGCCACCATCCATACATATTGTCTCTATGTGGTCTGCAAAACTCTTCGGTATGGGTAATTCTCTAAAAAAATCCAAAGCAGGTTTTATTATTTCCATACTATCTGTGTCAATTTCTTTTCCCCTGTACTGATCAGCAAAGTCATATATATCAAAATATGGTTCTAAAATCTCTAACTCATACATTAATACTTGGATAATAGCGAGTTTAAAGTTAATATTATCAAAATGTAAGATTTCTTCTGTATTTTTTTAATTTTATAGTTACTCTGTTTACGCTTATTTTGGGGGATGTACCCAATGGAAAGAGGAAACTTGATTTTTTCAACTGTTCCGGTAGTATTGGTACCATAGGGTGACCATAAAATCAATTTAAAATTATCAATTTCAGCTCTATCATAAAAAAAGTTTGGTTGTTGTCCTTTTAAGGTAATTATGGATTTACAAGGTTTTTTTGGCAGCTCCTCTCCTGTTTCATCCGCCATTGGACTTACTGTATGACCAAAATATAAGTAGATTTTTGTAATATCATGGCTGTCATCTTTATAAACCTTACAGCTTTTCAATAAGTTTTTAATTTTCTTATTAGATAGAAAAACCATCCCGTAATTGTCATAAATATATTTTACTTGCTCATTATCCATGTGAAATTCTCTGTTAGGATTTCCAAAGGCTTTTTTTAAATCCTCTAAAGATAATGGAAAATCTAATATAACATTATCCACTTCCATATAATTTTCATATAAATTAATTTTATGAGGCTTTTTGAATTTTGATATTAACCACATATACTCACAATCCTTTCCCTTCTTTGGTTCCATATAAACTGATAATATTTCAAAGGCTATATTTTAGCAAGTAATAAATATTAACATACTGTTATTTTTCGGCTTCTTTTCTTTGGTGTTAGGGATTAAACATGGTTTGAATAGGCAGGTTGGATACTTTTTTTGATTTACTCGTACAAGTGAATATACCGATGTGACTTAATTGTATTATATTACCTCATCCCATTTCCCTTGGTCTAAAAAACCGTAAATTCCCGCTCAGGTAAGATATTAATGCATCTCCGAGCCTTTGTTGAATGATTTCTTTAAAGGTATTTTTTGCTTACCTTTTTGGCTCAGACACAATTTAGTTACACTCTCCGGAATTTGCCCCCTCCTGCAAACTATATGTTAAATCGCAAAGTATAATAATTGTTAAAGGATTTAAAAAAACAGAAAAATCCCCAAAACCTATGTTTAACATAGATCTTGGGGATAAAAAATCTTTTTTACTCTCTAAGTCACAGGTTTTACATATTTATAAACATTTGTATATCCTCATCTACTTCGCCAATACCGGATATACCAAACTTATCCACAAGTACTTTAGTGACATTTTCAGATAAAAAAACCGGCAGTGTCGGTCCTAAATGAATATTTTTAATACCTAAATACAGAAGCGCCAGCAAAACGATCACCGCTTTTTGCTCGTACCATGCGATATTAAAACATATTGGCAGATTATTGATATCATCTACTTCAAAAATTTCTTTAAGTTTTAATGCAATAACTGCCAAGGAATAGGAATCATTACATTGTCCCGCATCTAAAACCCTCGGAATTCCATTAATATCGCCTAAATTCAGCTTATTATAACGATATTTTGCACATCCTGCCGTTAGGATAACGGTATCTTTCGGTAATTTTTCAGCAAACTCTGTATAATAGCTTCTTGACTTCATTCTTCCGTCACATCCCGCCATGACGAAGAATTTCTTGATAGCCCCTGTTTTTACCGCTTCTACTACCTCTTCCTCCAATGCGATTACTTGATTATGAGCAAATCCTCCAACAATGCTGCCCGATTCTATTTCTTGCGGCGCAGGAAGTCTCTTGGCAAGCGCAATGATTTCGGAAAAATCTTTTCTACCGTCTTGGTCAGGTAGAATGTGTACACAGCCCGGATAACCGGAAGAACCGGTAGTAAAAATTCGACTGCGTATTTCTTCGCTCTTGGGCGGAACAATGCAGTTTGTCGTAAATAAAATCGGTCCGTTAAATGATTTGAATTCTTCTAACTGTTTCCACCATGCATTGCCGTAATTCCCCGCAAAATGTTTGTATTGCTTAAAATACGGATAGTAGTGGGCAGGCAGCATTTCACTATGGGTATATACGTCCACTCCCGTATTCTGAGTTTGTTCAAGCAATTGCTCCAAATCCGTTAAATCATGACCGGATATCAGTATTGCAGGGTTATTTCTTACTCCGATATCGACTTTTGTAATTTCAGGATGTCCGTATTTACTCGTGTTGGCTTCATCCAGCAAAGACATTGCTCTTACTCCGAATTCACCGGTCTTCAGTGTTAGATTCACGAGCTCCTCGACAGTAAGAGAATTATCCAACGTTGCTGATAATGCTTCATACATAAACGCAAGTATTTCGACATCTTTTTTGCCAATGTTCCAAGCGTGCTCTGTATATGCCGCCATTCCCTTTAAGCCGTAGGTTATCATTTCTCTAAGCGATCTTATATCTTCATCCTCTGTTGCAAGCACTCCGATGGAGGAGGCTTTTTCCAACATGCTTTCTTTTGAAGTTACCACAAATATCGCCGCATCGTGCAAGTTATTAACATCAGTGTCTTTTCTCAAATCATCACGAATTACCAGCATCTTTCTGATTTGATTTTCTATCGAATCATCATCGAAGTTGGCATTTGTAATTGTCATAAATAAACTGTTGAGTAACTGATAATCCACCTCATTCAACTTTTCTTTATCAATTCTTCCTTTTACTACTATTTCGGAAATTCCCTTCAGCGTATATATTAATAAATCCTGAAGCTTTGCAACCTCTTCAGTTTTACCGCATACACCTCGTACCATACAACCTGTTCCTTTGGCAGTTTCTTGGCATTGGTAACAAAACATACTCATTTATTTATCCTCCTAAGTTTAAATTTATCTATTTAGAAGGTGCCGGCGATTTTACAACGATTAGTTCCAGCACATTATCAGATAAATTTTTTACATTCATTTTTGTATTTTTTGGTATCTTTAAAAGAGTTCCTCTATCGTATTGACGAACAATTTGGTCATTTAGTCCGATAGATAACATCCCCCTTACCACTGTCATATACACAGTGGAATTTGAATAATGTTCCGGAAGATCGTCATTCTTCCTAAGAATCATATGGTTATAATGAATATTTTCGTCCTGAATTATTTTTTCAATCACTTTTTCATCTCTTGTCGACAGTTCATAAATTTGTTCAATCATCGTATTTACCTCCATATTCAACGAATTTTTTTATAAGATATGCAATCTTTTGGACATACCGCTTCGCAAGATTTACACTGATGGCAATAAGCATTGTCAATTTCTGCAAGTTTATTTTCTTTTTTCATCTCAATCGCTCCTGCAGGACAAGCCTTTTGACAAAGCCTACAGCCAATGCAAAGACTTTCGTCCACCATTTCACTGTAATGGGACTTCCCTCCGAAAACCTTTTGTAAAGAAGCAAAAGGACAGATGAAATTATGAAAGAATTCCGACTTGTATCTCAGCGTCACTAAGAAGGATATCAGTATCCAAATAAACAAAATGGGAATATTTCTGTTTAATATTTTCTTTGAAAATAGCATGACCCCCACTGTTAACATCAGAAAAAACCATGTGAGTTTTTCGCTTTTGAAAAATTCAGGAGTCTTATTGAGACCTATCTTAAGTTTTTTAGATATCCACTCAGCTGGATACATTGCCGTATTCATAGGGCACATATAACCACAGTAAATTCTGCCCCAAAATAGTGCTAATAACAAAGAGAGCCCATAAATACCCAGCCAAAGTAAAATCTTTCCTCTTACTGCTAAAAATAAAAAGATTCCCAAAAAAAAACAAACGAATAGCTACCTTGCCTTTTTTCATCATTCCCTCCTTAACACATATTAAAGTTTTTCCATTCTGCACAATCGCCCTCATTTGCAAAAAATTATCTTCACTTTTGATTTGACTACACTTGAATTTTAGCATAACATATAAAACAAATATGTTGTTTTTACAACAAATAGAATGAAAAGTTGGGATAAATATGAATTATTTATTTTTATCAAAAACTGAACTTTTTTTGGGAATCACGGAAGATGAGATAAAGGCAATGTTGATATGTCTTAAGGCTGATGAAAAAAGTTATAAAAATAAAGAAGTTATATACAGAGTAGGCGATTATGTAAAAAAAATAGGTCTTGTCGAAGAGGGTAGTGTAAATATTATTGATTACGATTATTGGGGAAATAAATCAATTATTGGACATACTAAAAAAGGAGATATCTTCGCTTTGTCCTATGCCACAATTCCCGGCAAGCAATTACATAGCGATGTCGTTGCAAATGAAAACTGTACAATTTTATTTTTAAATATTGAGAACCTTCTTACAGTCTGTTCCGAAAATTGCCCTTACCATACCAAAGTAATTCATAATTTGTTCAAGTTGTCCGCAAACAAATTATTAAGTGTACACCAAAGAATGAAACATATTTCCGCAAAGACAATACGCCATAAATTAATCTCTTATCTGTCTGAACAATCTCGCCTTCACTGTAGTTCACATTTTACTATTACATTTAACAGGCAACAACTTTCAGAGTATTTAGGTGTGGATCGTAGCGCATTATCAAATGAGTTGTCAAAAATGCAAAGAGATGGAATTATTAAATATGAAAAAAACGAGTTTATATTAAAAAATATATAAATATCAACACTTTAAGACTCCACTATAGTTCTTGAGTTATAGTTGGACAGACAAAAATTCTATTTCGTGGACGTTTAATTTTGTCATATCGGGAACAAATGTTATTTCAATATTAGTAAATGCTTCTTCCGTTACTATATACTCGTTGCTTACCAGCTTATCAAAATAAGATTTTATATCTTTACTTGATCATCAATATATCTATGGTTAACTTGTCCTACATCGACACTATAGTCTCTTGGCGTTAATTCATTGTATATAATATTTTCCATTAATGAAGTTTCTGATTTCTTTGCTTATTTTTTCATATTCGTAATCGTGGACATAGTGAGGACAGTCTAATTCAATAAAGCTGACCTCAGCATATTCTGAAAAAAATTCTTTGGGAATGCTTCTCCACTTTTCCTTTGTAAATCCCGTTCCACCTGATCCATTGGAAAGAAACAATAACATAGGTACTTTAGGAATTCCATTTTCTTTTACAACATTCGCATTTTCTTTTACTTTTTCAGCCTCATTTATCATCGTCGCAGTTGCAGTTCTTTGATAAAATACTGCCCTGTAGATATCTTTTTCCTTATCAGAAAGTGTTCCAAATTGAATTGCATCGCTTTCTGCAAGGCTTGGTACCCATCTTGTAAGGCCTAATGCAGCACCACATTGTCCTAATTTTAATACGGAAATACTGATATTCATTTCGTCATAATAATCCGGTACTGCCATATCCAAACCAATTATAGCTTCAACTTCTTCCGGATACTTCTGAGCCCAGCGTAAAGCCTCTAATCCTGACATAGAATGCGGACAAAGAATTTAAGGGCCTTTTACTCCTGCTTTATCAAGGGCCATTCTTGATTCCTTTAAGATTGCATCGATATTTCTGCTTTCACCCACAACATCACTAAAACCATAGCCGAATTTTTCCACCACTATAATTCTATATTCGTCCCTTAGTAATGAATACAAAGATTTAAAATCTAAAATCGGAGAGCAAGTTCCTCCTCCTGACATAAATACAAGGGTTTTGTTCCCATCTCCCTCTGTATATATGCTCATATTGTGACCATTCACTTCTACAAGTTCACCTAAAGGGGTTAACAAATCCTGCTCATTTGCCTTAATATTTTATGACGAACATAAGATATTAAGGCAAATAATACAATGCTGACAATAACGATCAATATCACTATTGATGATATGCTTACTATTCTTTTCATATAGAATCCTTTCTATAAAGTTTTAATTTATTTAACCGGCATATATATGAAATCGTTAAATCCTTGACATCAATACTATACACTCAACATGTTTTGAAACGAGTTTATAGCTATCAAATTCATTGTTTCAAACCCCATTTTTATCGAGGCTCGAACTTGAAAACATATCCAAAATTTACAGTCGTTTTTGGGAATATATCTTTACCTGCTTTAAGATCCCTTTTTTAATCTATCGAACTTCAGACATAGCTTAAATTATTTATGTCTTAACATTCTCAATATAATCCCAATTTCCTCTCTTAATCGAGAAACTTCTTCTCACCAGGCAATACAGAGCGCCGTTGTCACTTTTTCTAGTTGCTAAAGCCCTCAACTCCATATCGGATATAAACCTTACCATATACCGCTTGGAATAATTAAGAGTAATATGTTGTTGATTGACGTTGTTAATCGGGTAGAGTTGGCGGTCCCTGACCGCTTCTCCCTCCCACAGCACCAGTACGTACCGTTCGGTATACGGCGCTTTCAATAGTTTACAGTCAAAATTTTGTACACTGGTATTATTTGCTGAACGATATATAACCTTTGAGTTCCAACACCTCATTTGTCAGTGTTTTATTTAGAATTTGGCTATAGGAGATTCTCCAGTAGCCTTTTCTCGTATTCGCATATTCCCACGCTTTTGGTTTGGGTATTCCGTACAACATGAGCTTTTTGAACCTGGTCCTGATTCGTTTCCACTGTTTCCAGTACCAAATTTTGATTCTCCGTCTCATCCATTGGTCAATCTTTTCCAAAGCGGACTTTGCGTCTGCAATTCGGTAGTAGTTGACCCATCCCCTCAGCATATCATTGAGCCTCTTTATTCTTGCTATTTCTCCTATGCCGTCGCTTCTTCCGGTTCTTTCCTTTATCTTCACCTTCAGTTTCTGCAGGGACTTCGGGTGTATCCTTACCCCTACCTCTTTCTTCTTCTAGTAGAAGTGGAACCCCAGGAATTTCAATTTCGTCATGTATACAGCTTGCGTCTTGTCCCTGTTCACCTTCAGATTCAGTTGTCCTTCGATGTAGTTGGAGACGCTTTCTTTGACTCTTTCCGTCGCTTTTCTTGTTTTAACAAATATCACAAGGTCGTCAGCGTACTGCACAAACCGGAGCCCTCTCTACTCGAGTTCGGTGTCTAGCCTGTTCAGCATGATATTGCTCAGCAGTAGTGACAGCGGCCCCCCTGGGCACTCCCAGATACGTTTTATCAAACTTCTGTTCCACCACCACACCTGCTTTCAGATACTTATCGATTAGGGATACCACTCCGCTGTCTTTCACTGTATCGCTGATTATCTCTATCAGTCTACTCTGGTTCACTGTGTCAAAGAACTTTTCCAAGTCCGTGTCCACCATTCATTTGTAGCCGTTGTCCAGATATTCCTTACAGCGTTTTATTGCTCCGTATGCACTTCTCCCAGGTCTGTATCCAAAACTGTTTTCGGAGAACTGCGGTTCAAACAGCGGTGTCAACTTGTTGACCATCGCCTGCTGAACCATCCTGTCCACAACGGTCGGAATCCCCAGCTTGCGCTTGGAACCATCGTCTTTGGGAATTTCCACACTTCTTACAGGGTGAGGTTTATACCTGCCGTTCAGAATAGCATTTCTAAGTTTTCCGCCAAGTATCAGCATGGACGCATCCATTTTGGATACCCTTATCTTATCTATTCCATGACTTCCTCTTTTCTTCTTCACTCTCTTTCTGGGCTCGTTCAGGTTTCCACAGAGATGATGTCTCCGAGTAGTCCTTGTACAGTTATGCTGTTGGTGTTGATTCTCTCATTCATCTCCAGACTTCTATACACTTCTGCCTTACCTTCCTGTTCCACAGTATTCTCTTGCAGATAGTCTTCCATATGAAGTTGTCTGTACTCTACAAAGTCCTGAGTAAATTTCAAGTTCTTCTCTTCCTATGATTCGATCCTTTCCTGGCGTGCGCCAGGTAATACGACCTCTGCTGACTTCTCACGACAAACCTTTTTCGACCATGTCGCACACAAATAAAGAGGACGAAGTAACCTTCGCCCTCTCCTTACTAAATTTGATTAAGTTTTTTTCAATCTCTATACGTTTATTGCTTTTTCCTCTTTGCCGTAATAAGTCCAACCCCTACACATAACATAGATACAGCGAGTAAAATCAAATAACTTTTTCTTTCTTCGCCAGTCTTCGGTATCGGTATTCGATCGGTCTTTGTCGGCTCTGTCGGCTCTGTTGGCTCTGTCGGCTCTGTTGGCTCTGTTGGCTCTGTTGGCTCTGTCGGCTCTAGTTCTGGCTCTGGTTCTGGCTCTGGCTCTGGCTCTGGTTCTGGTTCTGGCTCTGGCTCTGGCTCTGGTTCTGGTTCTGGTTCTGGCTCTGGCTCTGGTTCTGGTTCTGGTTCTGGCTCTGGTTCTGGTTCTGGCTCTGGTTCTGGTTCTGGCTCTGGTTCTGGCTCTGGCTCTGGTTCTGGCTCTGGTTCTGGTTCTGGCTCTGGCTCTGGCTCTGGCTCTGTTGGTTTATAAGAATTGATTACATTGAAGCCAGTATCGACATCACCAGTAATTGCTGTCTGATAACCATCAACACTCACTTCCTTGACTATATATTTGATTTGAATGCCATCTTGGAATTTTGATAGATAATTAAACGTCGTTTCCCAACCGTTTTCTTCACTTAATATATCAGTATCTATAACATACTCTTTGTCATTCCAAACAACAATTAAATGCACCGTTACTGATGATGGACGCTGTTCAGACTCATTGTTGTTATCTTCCCATGTCTTGGTAACAGAAATATCTACGAGTTCATCATTCGTCCCAAACACAACCGTACCATTTGAACCGATTCCGCCACCTCTAGTCATTGAACTATTCCCACTAATAATGACCTTTCCAAGCTCTGCTGTTAGGTCATTTCCTTTTAAATCTGTATTTAAACTAAGCTCTTCATATGCTTTTTCTAACTTACCTATATATAATTCATCTGGTAGCAATGTACCATCGTCATATTTCCAATTATAAAGGATTCCACCTAGCATTCTTCGAGATAGCTCGTACTCTGGATACCCCGAGTGTAAACCAAACGCTTGACTGGCAAGTATATAGAGCTCATTACCCTTGTTTTTCTCCGAAGTATTCCCATAAATAGCAGTTCCATCAGTAACGTAGATCGTCGTTTTACTAATTGGGCAAGCTGCATAACCGCCACCTTCCCATTTAGACGTATTGTCAGTCATAATTAGATTTTTGATGTAGAGTTCTCCGTTTCCTCCATTAACACCATAATTTTGGTTTGCACCATTTACATAGATACCTCCACCTCCAAATGCATCATCTGTGTTACTTCCACCAAGCATTTGATTGTTTAGAATCTGACCGCTAGTTATATAAGCCTTCGAAGCTCCACCGGTGAAGTATTTTGCCTGTATAAAAATACCTCCGCCGGGTCCTCCTGATGTATTAGACTCTATAATTCCGCCATCCATATTTAAAATATTGGTAGGACCCCATTCTCTTGATCCTACACTAATGCCTCCTCCAACTGCATCGGAGTGATTCCCTTTGATACTTGATTCACCGGACATATTTAAGGTCGATCTATTATCTACAGTTATTCCACCACCTGATGTTTTTATGCCACCAAGATCTCTACCAAGTTGGGCAGTATTATTCTGAA